>DBGBJN010000072.1:0-2276 GCA_048449885.1 Collinsella sp. | reverse complement strand
CCCCTATGTTTCCAAATGAATACGGTGTGAGCTGCGGACAAGGATTTTCCCCGCAAGCACTCTAGTATGCTAAAGTACCCAAAAGACCGGCGGAGCTATGCCGGTCGTTTGTTCTGTATGCAACACAGCATGAGGAGGCTCACCAGATGACGGCCACACCGTGGGGATTCCGGGACATATTGCCCGAGGAGGCTCAGGCGCGCGAGGAGATCGCGCTGACGGTGAAGGGCTGCTTTAGGGAGCATCATTATCTGCCGGTTGAGACGCCGCTGCTCGAGGACAAGGGCTCGCTCGAGGAGGGCGGCCGTATCGCGGACACGCCGTTTAAGCTTTTTGACGATGACGGCCGCTTGTTGGTGGTTCGTCCCGACAATACGTTGCCGATCGTGCGTTTGGTCTCGACCCGCATGCGCGCGGCCGACTTGCCGCTGCGCCTGCGCTATGAGGCGCCGGTGGTTCGCGAATGCCAGCGCAATGCCGGCGGTTCGCGTCAATTTACCCAGCTGGGTTTTGAGCTCATCGGCGCGGGCGATACCGCGGGCGATGTCGAGATCGTCTCGCTGGTGGCCGAGGCCGTTCGCAAGTTGGCGCTGCCCGATGCGCGCATTATCGCAGGTAGCGTGCGCCCGTTTAAGGAACTGCTCGCGGCGTGCGAGGATCGCGAGCTGGCTGCCGAGGCTCTGCGCTGCGTGCACGCCAACGACTTTGTGGGTCTCGATGCCCGCGTGGCGGCAAGCGCCGAGACCGATGCCGTTAAGGCCGCCGTCAGCGAACTGCCGCGCCTGCATGGTGGGGCCGAAGCGCTCGATCGCGTGGATGCGCTGCTGGCGGCTGCCGGTATTGTCGCGCCGCTCACGCGTGAGCTGCGCGCGCTGGTCGAGGGCCTGGCGCCCGAGGACGCTCAGGTGCTGTCCTTCGACTTTTCCATTATGAATTCTTTCGATTACTACACGGGCCTGGTCTTTAAGGCCTATGCCGGTGGCCTGCCCGATCCGGTGGGCTCGGGCGGTCGCTACGACTCTATCTTTACCGGCGCGTTCGGCGACGGCATCGAGGTGCCGGCGGCGGGCTTCGCCTTTTCGCTCGAGCGTCTGGAGGCCGCGTGCACCTCTGCCGAGGACGCCGCCTCCGATGGTGACCACGCCGTGGGCCGCGGCGCCGAAGGCCCGCTACGCATCGCCGTGCCCAAGGGCTCGCTTAAGGCCGACACGCTCGACGTGCTCGAGGCCGCGGGCCTGGACGTCTCTGAGCTGCGCGACCCCGGCCGTCACCTGATTGTGCGCGGTCGCGACACGCGTGCCGGCGAGGGCACGGTCGGCGATATCGAGTTTGTCATCGTGCGTCCCAGCGACGCGCCCGCTTTTGTGGGCTGTGGTGGTGCCGATTGCGGCATCTGTGGCTGGGACTCGCTCATCGAGGCAGACCTCAACTTGCTGCAGCTGGTCGATCTGGGCTACGGCCTGTGCACGTTTATCGAGGCAGAGCCCGCGTGGCGCGCCGGCCAGGCCGAGCGCAACTATGCCCGCCGCGGGTCGCTTCGCGTGGCCACCAAGTATCCGCGCATCGCGAGTGCCTGGTATGCCGAGCGCGGCGTGAACGCCGATATCGTCTCACTGCACGGCAACATCGAGCTGGGCCCCATCGTCGGCATGACCGATCGCATCGTGGATATTGCCGCCACGGGCGCCACGCTGCGCGATAACGACCTGGTCATCACCGGCCGCATCATGGACTGCACGGCCCGCTTCTTTGTCAACCCGGGCGCCGCACGTCTGGATCCGCGCGTACGCAATCTGGCAGATCGCTTGGCGGCTGCCGTGAAGGACAAGCATTTTGAGCCCGTCGCGGGCTCGGCACAATAGCGCGAGCGCGCACGGGCGCCCCAACGTACGGGCTGCGGGCCGACTGGTGCCGCTGCCCAGTCGCTCGTTTTTCGAACACAACCTCGACCGATAGGGGATACCGATATGAAGACCATCAAGCTTGCTCCCGGTGAGCGCCTCGTTACCAACCAGCTCAACCGCAAGGGCGTGCTGCCGCAAAACATCGTCGACGCCGCCCGCGATATCGTGGCCAACGTGCGTGCCAACGGCGATGCCGCGGTGCGCGATTACTGCCAGCGTTTTGACGGTGTCGAGCTGCAGAGCTTCCGTCTGCCGCAAGAGCAGATCGATGCCGCGCTCGAAGGCCTCGATCCCGCTTTTGCCGCGGCGCTCGAAAAGGCTGCACGCCAGATTCGTGAGTTCCACCAGCGCGAGGTCGAGCAGAGCTGGTTT
>DBGBJN010000071.1:0-4631 GCA_048449885.1 Collinsella sp. | reverse complement strand
CCCGTCAGCATCCGGCGCATCCACGGCTACCAGCTCAGCAGCTCGTAGCCGTCCTCGGTCACCACGAGCTGTACCTCGCACTGGGCCGAATCGCTGCCGTCCTTGGTGCGCACGCACCAGCCGTCACCCTTGCTGATCTTGATATCGGGCGCTCCGGCATTGACCATGGGCTCGATGGTAAAGACCATGCCCGGAGCCATGATGGTGTCCACATCGGGCGCCTCGGTGGTAAAGCCCACAAACGGGTCCTCGTGGAACTCCTTACCGATGCCGTGTCCGCCGTACTCGCGCACCACGCTAAAGCCGGCGTCCTCGACCGTCTTTTGCACGGCCTCGGCCATAACGGACAGCGGTAGCCATGGCTTGACGGCCGCCAGACCCGCCTCCACGCTAGCGCGGGTGACGTCGACCAGGCGTTGGCGCTCGGCCGAGACCTCGCCGATGCAGAACATACGGCTCGAGTCGCTAAAATAACCGTCCAGGATTGTGGAACAATCCACGTTGATGATGTCGCCCTCGTGCAGCACATCCGCATCGCAGGGGATACCGTGGCAGACGACGTCGTTGATCGAGGTGCACACGCTCTTGGGATAGCCCTCGTAGTTAAGATCGGCCGGCGTGCCGCCGTGCTCGATGGTGTAGTCGTAGATCATCTGGTCGATCTGGTTGGTGGTCATGCCTGCAGCGATATGCTCGCCCACATAATCGAGCACGCCCACGTTGATGGCGGCCGAGCGCTTAATGCCCTCGATATCGGCGGGCGTCTTGTAGAGCGTGCGAGGCAGAACCTCCCAGCCCTCTTCCCACAAGCGCTCGAGGCGCTCATCAAAGGCGCTATGGCATTTCTTGTATTTCTTGCCGCTGCCGCACCAGCAAGCGTCGTTGCGGCCAGGCACGGGTCCTTTGTCATACATGGCTAACTTCCTTTCATCCGCAGCTAGTATAGCCCACCCACGCGTCCATAAAAGTTGCGGTGACATAGTTCCGATTTAAGCGGTTTAACAGCATAAATAGGAACTATATCACCGCAACTTTTATGGACGCGTGGGTGGCGGACACTGGCTGCTGCGTGGTTTTGCTAGTAGCTCACCTGGCAGGGGATGCCGAGGGCTTGGACGCGCGCGGCAATGGCGTCGAGCACCTCGGGCGCTGCTTTGGTAAGGCCGGCGATCGGTGTCTCGCGCGCCACCGTGTAGATGGTCGCTTCTTGTGGGCGAATGCGCTCAAGCGCCGCGAGCCAGGGGCCGACGTACTCCTCGCCGGTGTTATCGATAGACTTGCCCCGGTACTCGCCGGTCAAAAAGATCGTCTGGATAATAACGTGACCGTCAAAGCTTGCGAACGTCTCGATCTGGTGCTCGACGTCGTAGGGGCCAACGGGCTGGTCGAGCAGCTGGATAAACGCCGGGTCGACGGTATCGAGCTTGAGGATGTTGTCGTCGACCATCATGAGCGCGTCGTGCACCTCGGGGCGATCGGCGCGCGTGCCGTTGGAGAGCACGGCGATCTTGGAGTTTGGGGCAAGCTCGTCGCGCAGCGCGATGGCGCCGGCGATGGCCTGCGGAAACTCCGGTGCGGCGGTGGGCTCGCCGTTGCCTGCGAAGGTGATCACATCGGGGAGCTCGCCCTCGGCTGCCATCTCGTGCAGCTTTGCCTCGAGCGCGTCGAGTACCACAGCAGCTGTGTTGTACGGCTCATGGCAGGGGCGCTCGGCGTTGAGGCCGTTTTCGCAGTACATGCAGTCGAACGTGCAGATTTTGCCGCTGGCCGGCATCATGTTGACGCCGAGCGAGAGACCAAGGCGACGGCTGCGAACGGGCCCAAAGATGGGGCTGTCATTCAAAAACGTAGACATAGGCATATGCTCCTCAAGACAATTGTGCCTAAGCATAGCATCGGCTCCAAAGCAAGGTGCGGGCTCTTGCTTTACAAGTTTCGTTTTTTCACGTCGCTCATTATGCCGTGCCATGAAAAGCCTCGGGTCGGGTACAGTTAATCTGTTAACAAGGCGTAAAGCAATGCGGGTCTATCCAGCCGTACTGACGCGCAACTGGATGGGCGTTGATGATGGGGGCACAACATGGATTTTACGGTCGAGAATGCGGGCACCACGATTGCCTGTCGCGAATATGCCGGCCCGGATGTGTTGCCTGATACTCCTGCCTTGGTGTGCGTGCACGGTGCTTGTGTCGACGGCACATTTTTCGACGGCATCGCTTGTGAGCTCAGCCGCAACTACCGCGTAATTGCCTACGATCGCCGCGGCTGTGGTGGCAGCAGCGAAGCGGCAGACGGCAGCTATGATCTTGCCACTCAGGCCGCCGACCTGCAGGCCGTGATCGAACACGTTGGCGCTCCGACAAATGTGCTTGCGCACAGCGCCGGTACGTTGGTGGCGCTGGAGCTTCTTCGCACCGAACCCCATCTCGTCGCCCGTGCGATTCTGCATGAGCCGGCTGTGTCGGCCGAAGGCGTCGGCATGGGCGCGGCTCCGGTTTTGCTCGATATGATTGCGGCTGGAAAGGTTTCAAGGGCGCTCCGGCTTTTCTTGGGAGCCCTCGGCGACTTGGATCCCGAGGCTCCTGGGACGACCGAAGCGGAAGCCAAACATGCCCTGCGCAATGGTCGTTGCTTCATGGCCAATGAATACGGAACAAATATGACTTACGTTCCCAATTGGGATAGTGTCCGCGCATCGAAGTCCGTTGCTGCTGTGCTTCTCGGCGAGCTTTCGGTCGGTACGCCCCGCGAGGCTGGTACGCGAGCGGCTGCCGAATATCTCGATTGCCCTCTCGTGACGATCCCGGGCGCGCACAACGGCCTGCGCGATCGCCCGGCAGCGGCTGCCCCGGCCGTCCGTGGCATCCTGGGGCTCTAGCGCCCGCAATAGCCAAAGCAGGCTTCATCCGCAGACGTTTCGGCCGCGTTAACAAATGTGCTCAAAACCTCACGCCTGCGGCTTCAATCGCGCTGTCTGCCAACTCATAAAAACGTAACAGTATTCACGTGCTTACCTGCATCGGCAAGGTGTTACCCTTGTAGCATTTGGAACCCGCCGCTACCATGCGAAACTATCGAAAGGGCCCCATATGCTCAATAATCACGAGGCAAATCTAACCGACGAGGAGGCTGCCGCTGAGGTCGCCCGCGTCGCGAAGACCTACCCCGTGGTGCGTTTGCTGTCGGCCGATCAGATTAAGAGCGAGCCTAACTGCCTACTCGCCGGCAATCGCTGCCCTTGTCTGCGTCAGTCGAGTCTTGAGGCCTTGGAAGGTTCCGATGATGTATCGGAGCAACTACTCAACGATGGTGTTGAGTACCGCGCCCGTCTGCGCCCTCTAAAGGTCGAGGGCGAGCCTCACGTCTTGCTGATGGTACGTCCGATTGATGAGCAAGAGGCCGCAGAAGGGGACCTTGTCTACACCGACGTGCTGACGAGCGTGCGCAATCGCCGATATTACGAGGAAAAGCTCCGCAACGCCCGCATGAATGCCGGCGTTGCGGTGATCGACCTTGATGATTTTAGGGTCGTCAACGATACGTGTGGCCGTCATGCCGGCGACCTTGCGCTCGGTGCTGTGGCGACAGCCATACGCAGCGGAATTCGTTCGACTGACGAGCTTGTGCGCTATGGCTGCGACAAGTTTGTGGTCGTCATGCCCAATATTCCCTCCGATGACTTCACCCGTCGTCTGCATCAGGTATCCGATGCCGTTCATGCCACGATTATTCCGGGCCATGAGTACGTGAACTTGACGGCATGTGTTGGTGGCGTTCGCATTTATGGCGAGACGGTCGATGAGGGCGTTGGCCGCGCTGTCCAGTTACTGAGCCACGCTAAGATAAAAGCCGGTACGGTCGTGACCGATGCCGATTCCATCGAGGCCTTCCAAAGCGAAAAGCCTTTGGTGCTTATTATCGATGACTCCGAGATGAACCGAGCCATTCTCAACGAGATGCTCAAGGACGAGTATTGCATCCTCGAGGCCGATAACGGTCGTACGGCGCTCGACATGGTCGATCGCTATGGCGATGAGTTGTCGCTCGTGCTGCTGGATATTGTCATGCCGGGTATAAGCGGCTTTGAGGTGCTGGCCGATCTGTCGCGCCGATCGGGTATCGACAATCTGCCTGTCATCATGATTTCGAGCGAAGATTCCGATGATATGGTTCTGCGCGCGTACGAGCTGGGCGCCTCGGACTATATCAACCGCCCGTTTGACTCCCGTGTCGTGCGCCGCCGTGTAAGCAACACCATCCGCCTATACGCCAAACAGCGCCGCCTGACGAACCTGCTGTC
The DNA here is from genome assembly GCA_048449885.1 of Collinsella sp. Taxonomy (GTDB): domain Bacteria; phylum Actinomycetota; class Coriobacteriia; order Coriobacteriales; family Coriobacteriaceae; genus Collinsella. The sequence goes on along the minus strand of DBGBJN010000071.1, from coordinate 331 downwards.
CCAGCAGTACAACGAGCGCGTCAAGAACAGTCGCATGCTCATCGACATCATGGCCGGCGTCATGGAGCTTCGCAACGGCGAGAGCGGCAGGCACGTTACGAACATCGAGAAGCTGACCGAGCTGCTGCTTGGCTGTCTGGTCCAGCGTAGCGGAACGATCTTCCTCGACAATGAGGAACGCTCCACGATCGCCCTGGCTTCGGCGCTGCACGATATCGGCAAGATGTCGATTGACGATGCGATTCTCAACAAACCCGGGCGCCTTACGCCCGAGGAGTTCGAGATTATGAAGACGCATACCACGATGGGCGCCGACATGTTGCTTGAGCTG
>DBGBJN010000070.1:0-23262 GCA_048449885.1 Collinsella sp. | reverse complement strand
AGGGCTTCGAGCTCCCAACAAAACTCCCCAACTGCGCCATCATGATCTTCGATTTTGACGAGGAAAAACTACAAGCAGAGGGCGAGCCAATGCAATGCAAGTTCACTCTCCAGCAAATAGTGGACCCCCAACAAAGAAATTAGCTGAGCGAGCAGAGTTAAGCAGACATCAACGTGTCGTCTCCCGAGCTTGGCAGAGGGGCGGCGAAATATATTAAGTTTTTCGCGAGTTCCGCACGCAAAGGAAAGCACTTAATGTGCGTTCCGTCTTGCGCAGGACTGTAGAGCAGCAAACTTAATATATTTCGCCGCCCCTCCGCCAAGCCCAGGCGACTCCACGCACTTTACCTGCGTAAACAATGTGAGTGAAATATGAATCTCGATGGATACGCCCGCAGCCGTGTATACTAAACAGCTGTGTGAAACCAGGGGAGTATTCTGGCTGGACAAAATGCCTGCTTAATAGGGTTGTCAGGTAGTTCGGGCGAAATACAAGGCTGGGGAGCACGTCGTGTAAGTAGTGGTCCTCTAGGGGCGTACGCTCGGTGGTGTACGCATTGTCCCAAGACCACGCGAGAGTTGGGATCATATCTTGATCAGCATGATTCTCGGCCGCAAGATTGGCATGACCCAGGTTTGGGACGAGAACGATAACGTCGTTCCCGTCACGGTCATCCAGGCTGGCCCCTGCGCTGTCTCGCAGGTTAAAACTCAGGCAACCGACGGCTATGACGCCGTCCAGATCGGTTTCGGCGACATCAAGGCCAAGAACGTGAACAAGCCCATGGCTGGTCACTTCGCCAAGGCTGGCGTCGAGCCTGTCCGCTTCCTTCGTGAGGTCCGCGTCGAGAACGGCGAGGAGCACAAGGTCGGCGAGGTCGTCACCGTCGCTGATTTCGCTGATGTCGAGAAGGTCGACGTCATCGGTACCTCCAAGGGTAAGGGCTTCCAGGGTCGCATCAAGCGCTGGGGTCAGCGCCGCGGTCCTATGACGCATGGTTCTCACTTCCAGCGTCACCCCGGTTCTATCGGTCAGTGCGCCTATCCTGCGCGCGTCCTCAAGGGCGTCAAGATGGCCGGTCACATGGGTAACGAGCGCGTTACCGTCAAGAACCTTTCCGTTGTCCGCATCGATGCCGAGCAGAACCTCATCTTGGTCAAGGGCGCTGTCCCGGGTGCCAAGAATGGTCTCGTCGCCATCCGTATGGCCTAAGGGCCCAGCCCATTTAGCCCAGCGTCATACCAAGGAGAACACTTAAATGGCAAAGTTTGAAGTAAAGAACAGCGAGGGCAAGAAGGTCGCCGAGGCCGAGCTCGCCGCTGAGGTGTACGGCATCGAGCCGAACATCCACGTTATGCACCACATCGTCAAGTGCCAGATGGCCTCTTGGCGTCAGGGCACCCAGTCTGCTAAGGGTCGCTCTGAGGTTTCCGGTGGCGGCAAGAAGCCTTGGCGTCAGAAGGGCACCGGCCGTGCCCGCCAGGGTTCCATCCGTGCTGCCCAGTGGCGTCACGGTGGCGTTGTCTTCGCCCCCAAGCCCCGTTCCTACGCTAAGCGTATGAACAACAAGGAGGTCAAGCTGGCTATGCGCTCCGCGCTGTCCGCCAAGCTGGCCGATGGCGAGCTCGTGCTCGTCGACGACTACTGCTTCGAGAAGCCTTCCACCAAGGCTGCCGTCGCCATGCTCAAGGCTCTCGGCCTTGAGGGCAAGCGTCTGACCATCATCGTTCGCGATGAGGACGTCAACGCCTACCTGTCGTTCCGCAACATTCCCAAGACGTTCATCATCACTGCCGACGAGGCCAACACCTACGATCTCGTCAACAACAACGCTGTGCTGATGCCCGCCGACATCGCCGCTCACTTCGGGGAGGTGCTTGCATAAATGACCGCCCACGAGATCATCATCCGTCCGATCGTGTCCGAGCGTTCCTTCTCCGGCATGGAGCTGAACAAGTACACGTTCGAGGTCGCCAAGGATGCTAACAAGTATCAGATCAAGGACGCTGTCGAGGAGATCTTCGGCGTCAAGGTCGTTCGCGTGAACACCCTGACGGTCAAGCCCAAGACCAAGCGCGTGCGCTATGTCGCCGGCAAGACTCGTTCTTGGAAGAAGGCCATCGTCACGCTGGCCGAGGGCGACACCATCGAGGTCTTCGGCAACCAGGCCTAAGACTCGCTGCTGTTGAGTGAGCTCATGCCTCCCAACTAGGGGAGGCGAGAGCTCAAGGTTTTGGGCGTATTAAATGGACACGCCCGGAACCGTGTATACGTCCGGTGTCATCGCACCCGAGGCAGAACCTCGAATCCCTGTCTGCGATGGCTAACGGATTCCTATTGAAAGGGATTGTAATGGCTGTAAAGCACCTTAAGCCGACCTCCGCTGGTAGGCGTTGGCAGACGATCTCCGACTTCTCCGAGATCACCTGCACCAAGCCCGAGAAGTCTCTTCTCGAGCCCCTGCCCAAGAAGGCCGGTCGTAACAACAACGGCCGCATCACCACCCGCCACCAGGGCGGCGGCGTGAAGCGTCGTTACCGCGTGATCGACTTCAAGCGCAACAAGGACGGCGTGCCCGCCAAGGTTGCCACGATCGAGTACGATCCGAACCGTTCCGCTCGCATCGCTCTGCTGCACTACGCTGACGGTGAGAAGCGCTACATCCTGGCCCCCAAGGGCCTCGAGGTCGGTCAGACCATCATGTCCGGTTCTGACGCCGACATTAAGCCGGGCAACGCTCTGCCCCTCGCCGACATCCCCGTCGGTACGCTCATCCACGCCGTCGAGTTCCAGCCGGGCAAGGGCGCTGCTATTGCCCGTTCCGCCGGTAACTCCTGCCAGCTGATGGGTAAGGAGGGCAAGTACGCTATCGTCCGTATGCCTTCCTCCGAGATGCGCCGCATCCTCGTTACCTGCCGCGCCACCGTCGGTGAGGTCGGCAACGCCGATCACTCCAACATCGTCATCGGCAAGGCCGGCCGTAAGCGTCACATGAACGTGCGCCCGACCGTCCGCGGTACCGTCATGAACCCTGTCGACCACCCGCACGGCGGTGGCGAGGGCAAGAACCACACCTCTGGTCGTCCCTCCGTTACCCCCTGGGGTAAGCCGACGAAGGGCCTTCGTACGCGCAAGAAGAAGAAGGTCTCGAACCAGCACATCATTCGTCGCCGTAAGAAGTAATTTCGGATACCGAGTTTTAGGAGAAAGCACTTATGAGCAGAAGTCTCAAAAAGGGCCCGTTCGTGGAGACTCGCCTTCTCTCGCGTATCACCGCGATGAACGAGGCTGGCAAGAAGGACGTCGTGAAGACCTGGTCCCGCGCGTCCACCATCTTCCCCGAGATGGTTGGTCACACCATCGCCGTCCACGACGGCCGCAAGCATGTGCCCGTGTATGTTACCGAGTCCATGGTTGGTCACAAGCTCGGCGAGTTCGCGCCGACTCGTACGTTCCGTGGCCACAAGGCCAAATAGGGGGTTAACCGTAAATGGCAACTAAGTCTATTGAAACTGAGGCCACCGAGGTTCGCGCCGTCGCTAAGTACGTGCGTGTTTCCCCCAGCAAGGCCCGCCTGGTGGTCGATCTGATCCGCCGCAAGCCTGTCGCTCAGGCCTTCGACATCCTCCACTTCTGCGACCGCGCCGTCGCCGTGGATGTCGAGAAGGTTCTCCGTTCCGCCGTTGCGAACGCCGAGAACAACAACGGTCTGCGTGCCGACAACCTGGTTGTCGCCGCTGCCTATGTTGACGAGGGTCCGACGCTTAAGCGCATCCGTCCCCGCGCCAAGGGTTCCGCTTCTCGCATTCTGAAGCGTACTTCCCACATCACCGTCGTCGTTGCTCCTCGAAAGGAGGCGTAAAGCTGTATGGGTCAGAAAGTCTACCCCACCGGCTTCCGTCTTGGCATCACCGAGAACTGGCGCTCCCGCTGGTTCGCAGAGAAGGATTACGCTAAGACCCTCGGTAACGATCTCGAGATCCGTAAGTACCTCGAGAAGCGTCTTTCCCGCGCAGCTGTCTCCCGCGTCGAGATCGAGCGCGCTGGCGACAAGGTGAAGGTCATCATCCTCACCGCTCGCCCCGGCGTTGTCATCGGTAAGAAGGGTGCCGAGATCGATACCCTCCGCACCGAGCTCGAGAAGGTCGCTGGCGTCTCCAAGGGCCAGCTCTCCGTCGACGTTGTCGAGATCAAGCGCCCCGAGCTCGACGCTAACCTCGTTGCTCAGTCTATCGCCGAGCAGCTCGAGGGCCGCGTTGCCTTCCGTCGCGCTATGCGCAAGGCTGTCCAGTCCGCTCGCAAGGCCGGCGCTAAGGGCATCCGTATCCAGTGCTCCGGTCGTCTCGGCGGTGCCGAGATGGGCCGTCGTGAGTGGTACCGCGAGGGTCGCGTGCCTCTGCACACCCTCCGTGCCAAGATCGACTACGGCACGGCTGTCGCCAGCACCACCATGGGCGCTTGCGGCGTGAAGGTCTGGATCTACCTGGGCGAGAAGCTCCCGGGCCAGCCTGTTCCCAACCCTGCACTCGAGGGCTCTTCCCGTCCTCGTCGTCGTAACTCCGAGAGGAGGGGTCAGTAGTGCTTGCCCCTAAGCGTATTCTTCACCGCAAGGTGCAGCGTGGCTCCATGAAGGGCCAGGCCAAGGGTAATACCGAGCTGCATTTCGGCGAGTTTGGTATCCAGGCTCTCGAGGCCCATTGGATCACCAACCGTCAGATCGAGGCCGCTCGTATTGCCATGACCCGCTACATGAAGCGTGGCGGTCGTGTCTACATCACGATCTTCCCCGATAAGCCCATCACCAAGAAGCCTGCCGAGACTCGCATGGGTTCTGGTAAGGGTAACCCCGAGGAGTGGGTGGCCGTCGTCAAGCCCGGCCGCATCATGTTCGAGGTCAAGGGCGTGCCCGAGGAGGTCGCTCGCGAGGCTCTGCGTCTTGCGCAGCACAAGCTCCCCATCAAGACCAAGATTGTTGCTGCTAAGAACGCTGAGCAGCGCATCGAGAAGGAGATGGCTGAGGAGGCCGCTCTCGAGGCCAAGTGGGCTGCTGAGGACGCCGCCGCCGCCAAGGAGGAGAACTAATGAAGCCCGCAGAGATTCGTGAGCTCTCGGACGCTCAGCTCGTTGAGAAGCTGAAGGAAATGCGCGCCGAGCTCTTTAACCTTCGTTTCCAGATGGCCACCAGCCAGCTGGACAACACCGCTCGCGTCAACACCGTGAAGAAGGACATCGCTCGCGTCCTCACGGAGCAGCGCGCCCGCGAGATCGCAGCGGAGAAGTCCGCTGTCGCCGAGTAGGACCTAAGGAGAGAACATGACTGATTCGCGTAACTCGCGTAAGGTCCGTACGGGTGTCGTTACCTCCGTCTCCGGTGCCAAGACCATTGTTGTCACCATCACCGAGCGCAAGCGTCACCCCAAGTACGGCAAGATGATGACCAGCTCCAAGAAGCTGCACGCTCACGACGAGGAGTGCACGGCTGGCGTGGGCGATACCGTCCGCGTTATGGAGACCCGTCCTATGTCCAAGATGAAGCGTTGGCGCCTCATCGAGGTCGTCGAGCGCGCTAAATAAGCAGTCGCTCTTACGACTTGTACGTTTCCGAAGATGTGCGTATGCCTGGCTTGCATACCACGGGCCGTATAAAGGCTGCGCACCTCTCTTCGGTTCTTAGTTCGGAGGAACATCTACCATGATTCAGATGCAAACCATGCTGAACGTCGCCGACAACTCCGGCGCTCGCAAGATTCGCTGCATCAAGGTGCTTGGCGGTTCCAAGCGTCGTTATGCAGGCATCGGCGATGTGTTCATCGGTGCTGTCCAGGAGGCTACCCCTGGCGCCAACGTCAAGAAGAAGGACGTTGTCCGTTGCGTCGTCGTTCGCACCGTTAAGGAGATCCGCCGCAAGGATGGCTCCTACATTCGCTTTGATGAGAACGCCTGCGTTGTCATCAACAACGATGGTTCGCCCGTCGGCACCCGTATCTTCGGGCCCGTCGCTCGCGAGCTTCGTGACAAGAAGTACATGAAGATCGTCTCGCTCGCTCCCGAGACCCTGTAGTTAGGGGAGATATATGTATATCAAGAAGGGCGATAAGGTCCAGGTTCTCTCTGGTAAGGATCGCGGCAAGCAGGGCGTTGTCCTGCGTGCTCTCCCCGCCGAGAACAAGGTCGTTGTCGAGGGCGTTTCGGTCGTCAAGAAGGCCGTCAAGCCCAACGCTGCCAACCAGCAGGGCGGCATCGTTTCGCAGGAGGCTCCTATCGACGCCTCCAACGTCAATCTCGTTTGCCCCGAGTGCGGTAAGGTTACCCGCGTCGGTCACGAGAAGGACGGCAAGAACAAGCTGCGCGTCTGCAAGAAGTGCGGCCACAAGTTCTAAGCTGCCCGCAACATCAAGTTGCTAGCAAAGGCCCGGATGCCACGGCACCCGGGTCTTTTTCTATCCCTACTCATTGGGTACTCATTGGGGACAGGCTTAAATGAGTGGTCGTTGTTTTACAGTCATTGGGGACAGACTTAAATGAGTGGTTGCGCGCACGAAAGGCTGGCGTGACAGTCGGTCAGCTTGCGCGTTGTTGCGGACTCGGTGAGGCAACGGTTAAAAGGGCAACTGCTGGCTGGCGCGACGCCTCAACTGATCCGTTTTCCTCCGTCCCTAACGGATCATCACAGCTTTCCGCGTAAAAGATGATCCGATTTCCTTCGTCTCCAAGGGATCAGGTGGTGCGCATTTGTGCGTAATTGCGTGCGTAGGATTGCATGACTATGCTTGTATATGTGCCGTCTGCTGCTGAATTTTGACCATTTAGCGGTAATACACGCAGAAGCACGCACATACACGCGTATTTGTGCGAATATAGAGCTGTCAGAAATGAAAGTCTTTTCACGACGCAGGAGGCGCTCATGGCAGATTCCAAACAGGCTCCGCTCGATGCTGCGGCAGCCGCAAAGGCAGCGTTCGCTTCGGTCCAGGACAAGCCATTCCCCGATGATATCTTTACGGCTCCCGAGCTTCGTTGGGCTGTGATCGGGTGCGGCGTTATCGCCAACCAGATGGCCCAGTCTCTCGCCCTTGCCGGCCGCAAGCTTGCGGGCGTCGCCAACCGCACGCTGTCCAAGGCTCAGGCCTTTGCCGAGCAGTACGGTATCGAGAAGGTCTATGAAACGGCCGAGGATCTCTACGCCGATCCGAACATTGACGCAGTCTATATCACCACGCCGCACAACACGCATATCACCTATCTGCGTGCGGCCCTGGCAGCTGGCAAACACGTTCTCTGTGAGAAGGCCATTACCCTCAACTCCGCCGAGCTCGACGAGGCACGTGCCATTGCCGACGAGCATAATGTGGTCCTCATGGACGCGACTACGGTGCTCCACATGCCCTTGTATCAGGAGCTGCGCCGCCGCATGGATGCCGGTGAGTTTGGCCGCATGAACCTCGCCCAACTCAACTTTGGCAGCTATAAGGAGTACGGCGACCTGACCAACCGCTTTTACAATCGCAACCTTGCTGGCGGTGCCATGCTCGACATTGGCGTCTATGCCCTGTCCGTCATGCGCCTCTTTATGGCGAGCCAGCCCGCTGAGGTCGTTTCGCTGGGCAACACCTGCGAGACTGGCGTTGACGTCGCGGGTGGCATCGTCTGCCGAAATGCCGAGCAGCAGCTGGGCGTCGTGAGCCTTACGCTCCATTCCAAGCAGCCCAAGCGCTCGGTCATCAGCTTTGACAACTGCTATATCGAGGTCAACGAGTATCCGCGCGCCGATCACGCGACCATCGTGTGGACTGCGGACGGCCACCGCGAGGAGGTCCACGCCGGCACAGAAGCTTACGCCCTTTGCTATGAGATGGCCGATCTTGAGAAGGCCGTTGCCGGCGACGACTCCAAGCGCGAGCTGCTGGATTATGCTTCTGATGTTATGGAGCTTATGACCAAGCTCCGTGCCGATTGGGGAGTCGTGTACCCCGAGGAGGAGTAAGCGATGCTTGCGGAGGATAGGCTCAACGCGATTGTGTCGATGGTGCAGCAGGCTGGCTCGGTTACCGTGCCGGAGCTTGCCGATACCCTGGGCGTGACGGCGTCCACCATTCGGCGCGACCTGCAGACGCTCGACCGAGCGCACCGCATCGCCAAGGTCCACGGTGGGGCGACGAGTCTTGAGCGCGCGCACGTGACGCGCGACCTAACGCTCAATGAGCGCAGCGACCTCCATAACGACGACAAGGAGCGTATCTGCGCCCGTGCGGCGGCGCTTGTGGAGCCCGAGAGCTTTGTATACATCGACTCGGGCTCGACGACGCTCAGGCTCATCGAGCATCTTCCACACCTTGAAGATGTCACCTATGTGACCGATTCTGTGCTCCATGCTCAGCACTTGGCTTTGCGCGGCATGCGCACCGTGGTGCTGGGCGGCGAGCTCAAACCCGAGACCGAGGCACTCGTTGGCCCCGATGCCCTGGCAACCCTAGACCGTTACAACTTCAATTGTGGCTTTTGGGGTTCTAACGGAATTGCCGCCGAGCAGGGCTTCACAGCGCCCGATATCGAGGAAGCGCAAGTAAAGCGTATCTCGATGCGCCATACGGCCAAGCGCTTCGTAATCTCGGACGCCAGTAAATTTGGCATGGTGGCGCCCGTCAAGTTCGCGGATTTTCGCGATGTAACGATTATTACCGCGGGCGAGGTCCCCGCCAAGTACCGGGCAATGGACAACGTCATCACGGTCTAGAAGCAGGGGCAGGCTAAGGCCAAAACCACCGCGAAGGTGCCTGTCCCCATAGTGGTGGTTAGCAACGGAAACCGAGTAGTTTTCTCAATAGAAAAGCGGCAACGTCCATCACGGGCGTTGCCGCTTTCGTTGTCTACCGGTTTTGTCTAAGTCTGTAACAACTGGACCGTTAAAGTGGGCTAGGTGTTACAGATCGAGATACTTCCGAGCCGCGCCGTCCCTTTGTCTCAATCTGTAACATCTGGGACCGATTTTACCGAGTTATTGTTACAGATTGAGATTTTTCCTTGAGAGGGATTCGAATGTCTCGATCTATAACAAATAGACCGGAAAATGGGTTCTAACTGTTACAGATCGAGACGTTTTGGGACCGCGGCTGAGCCATTGCGGCAAAACCACCACAAAGGCGCCTGTCCCCATTGTGGTGGTTTAGGGCTCCCAGGGGCAAGGGGCTTCGATGTGGATGTGCTCGCCGGTTACGGGATGCGTGAAGGACACGCTGTGGGCGTGGAGCATCAGGCCGCAGGGGCGCGGCGTTCCGTACAGGTCGTCGCCAACCAGGGGATGGCGCTCGCTTGCCAGATGCACACGGATTTGGTGCTTGCGGCCGGTGAGTAACTCGACATCGATATACGAGCGCGTGGGCAGGCCACGACGGCTCTTAAGGCGTTTGAGCACCTTCACGCGCGTTTGAGACGGCTTGCCGCTGGCGCCGACGCGCATCTTTCGGCTGTCGTGACGGTCGCGGGCGATGGGCTTGTCGATGAGCTTTTCGTTCCAGTCGATCTTGCCCTCGGCGAGCGCCAGATAGTGCTTTTCGAAAGCGTGGTCGATGACCATCTGGTCAAAGGCGGGCTGCGTCTGCTTGTCGAGCGAGAACAGCACCACGCCGGTGGTGTCACGGTCCAGGCGATTGAGCGGCTGCATGTCGGTCGCGGCAAAGCCGTCGCCCATCGCCAGCAGCAGGTCGCTGGCGTAGTCGGTGAGCGTGCGCTCGCCGGTGCCGTCGCCGTGGACGATCATGCCGGCGGGCTTGTCGATGGCCATGAGCCAGGCGTCGCAGTAAAGGACTTGAGGTTCTTCGTTCACGTGTAAGCCTTTCGGTTAGCTAATTCCCACAAACATGCAGCCCGAGGTGGCGCCGCGCAGGCGGGCGGCGGGCTTGCGGCCGGCCTGTGCTGCTTCGACGGCACGACGGACGCGGGCGACGGCACGGCCCACCTCATCTGTCTCGAGCAGCGTTCCGTCTACCATGAGACGACGCACGCCGGCATCGAGCAGCTGGGGAACCTGCGGCGTGAGGTCGATGGGGTAGGCGTCGTACAGGCGTGAGCGGCCGTGGATGTCGGTACGTACCGGCATGACCTTTCCGTCGATATTCTTGAGCGAGAGCTTGCGGGCACGCAGACGGCAGTTGGCGCAATCGTGGATGCAGCCGTTGGCAACCTGCAGAATGCAATGCTCGCTTGTCATGACGCGCGGGCGGCCAAAGACGGTGATGCCCAGAGCCGCGGGCGCGGCGGCGCCGAGCGAGACAATCTCGTCGAGCGTGATCTCGGGCGAGAGCCAAAACGCACCGGCTCCACGCTCAGCAAGCGCCTCCATGCAGGGCGTGTTGTGCACCGGCAGGCAAGAGCGGACCTCCGCCGTGGCGCCAGCCTGGGCGGCCAGGGCAAGCTCAGAGATGTTGCCGATAGCGACCGTGGCGCCGGCAACAACCCAGGGATCGACGCGCTCGTGGTCGACGGCGCGGCAGACCTCGTCGAGTACGGGCACGATACCCTGCTCAAATGCATCGGCAGGGGAGAGTCCGACGGCCTCGAGCGCATCGGTGGTCATATAGATGCGCGCGGCGCCCTCGGCGCGAGCGGCCTCGGCGGCCTCGAGCGTGGTGACGGTGGTGCAGATCTGCGGCTCGTCGCGGTAGTGCTCGGGCGCGGGGCGGGAATCACTGGTAACAATCGCCGGCAGCTCGAGCGTGCGGGCGCGCTCATCATACGGTGCGAGAATGGCCTCCTCCAGCGCCTTGCAGGCGGCAGCGCGCACCTTGTGCACAGCGGAGAAGCCCATGCCGCAGCCCTCATCGAGCGTCACATCAAAGCTCGCTGCCTCAAAGGGCGAAGAGCCCATGCGGCCCACATGCTCAACCAGGTCTGCCGCCTCGACGGCGCGGGTCTTGGCGGCCTCGACGGTAAAGCCGGTGGCGGTGGCGGTAAGCGCGGGGTCGTCGCAGCAGGTGAGCGTAACGGTAAACGGCTCGCCCAGACGCGCCACGACGGACACATCTACGGCGCGGCGGCGCAGCACATCGCGCTTGAGCGCGACGCCGGCAGCGTCAATGGCGCGCTGACTGCGAATCACGCGCACACGGCAACCCTCGGGCATGCTACGGGGCACGCGGGACTCGATGATATCGCCGGCTGCGGCATCATCGGTGGCAATGGTGGTCAGGAATTGGTCGAACTCATCGTCGTGGCGAAGCTCCAGCAGGTCGCCCTTGCCCACGGGCTCAAACAACTCAATGCGGGCGATGGCGGCTCGGCGACGGCGGTCGTCGGGCTTGAGGCCGCGCACATCGCGGTTGGCCGGGCGGCTGCCCAGCACCGTGCCCACGATCTGGCCGCGGTTGTTGGAGCGCTCGTAGCTCATCATCTCGTCACCCGAGGTACCGTCTTGGTAGGCGTGCGTAAAGTCGCGGTTAAAGCAGCGCTTGAGCTGTCGCTGACGGGCTGCATCCTCATCCTTGGAGGTCGAAACATCGGCCAGCATGTCGTCAATTTCGTGACGATACACATCAACGATGGAGTACACGTAATCGGGTGCCTTCATGCGGCCCTCGAGCTTGAGCGATGCGGCGCCGGCGTCATACAGACGGCGAACAAGCTGTGAGGTGTTGGTGTCACGCGGGCACAGCGCGCGCTCGCGACCGGCAGGGGAGAGCGCGCGACCGTTCTCGTCGATCAACTCGTAGGGCAGGCGGCAGGGCTGGGCGCACATGCCGCGGTTGGCCGATCGTCCCGCCATGGCAAAGCTCGACAGCAGGCACAGGCCCGAGTAGCAAAAGCAGATGGCGCCATGGCTGAAGACCTCAAGGTCCACATCGGGCGCGGCGTTGTGAATGGCGGCGATCTCGTCGATGGAGAGCTCGCGCGAGAGAGTCACGCGGTCGGCGCCCTGCTCGCGGCACCAGATAGTTCCGCGGTCGTCGTGGATGTTCGCCTGGGTCGAGATATGCGTCTCGATGCCGGGCATCGTGCGCTTGACTTCAAAGAACAGGCCCCAGTCCTGGATGATGAAGGCGTCGGCGCCCAGCGTGGAGCAGCAATGGATGAGCTGCAGTGCATCGCCCATCTCAGACTGCTTGATGACGATGTTGACCGTGACGTAGACGCGCGACCCGGCTAGATGCGCGGCGCGGCAGGCTTGCTCAAAGGCCTCGTCGGTAAAGTTGGTTGCCTTGCGGCGGGCGTTGAAGCTGCCCATGCCGCAGTAGATGGCATCGGCGCCCGCGGCGAGCGCGGCGGCAAAGGGCTCCGGGCCTCCGGCGGGGGCCAAAAGCTCGGGTCTGCGGTTGGTGGTTCGACTGGCGGTTGCGGTCATATCCTGCCTTTCAAAATGCTCAGATATTCAAAAGTATAGTGACGTCGCTGCGGTGGGCGACGCCCGCAGCCTAAGCAGGACAAAGTCTTCAGCAGCTTGGACTGGCTGCTCCACATGAGAACCGTTCAGCGGTTCGGGGAAACCGTTGGGCGATAAAATATTCTCGCAAGCTGATAATATTCTTGCATCAAACAGAAACCTTGAGTACTATCCCAATCAAGCGCGGTGTTCAGACCGAACTGTGCCTCCCGGTGCGAACACCGCGCTCACGCTCTCTATCTGATTGTAAGGAGAAAAACATGAGCAAGACCGTCGTGTCTTCCGATAACGCACCCGCAGCCATCGGCCCGTATTCCCCCGGTATCCAGGCCGGCAACATGGTGTTCCTGTCCGGCCAGCTGGGCATCGATCCCGCAACTGGCAAGATGCCCGAGGGCGTCGAGGCCCAGGCCAAGCAGTCCCTCGCCAACGTCGAGGCCCTGCTGACCGCTGCCGGCGCCACCTTTGCCGATGTCGTCAAGACCACGGTCTACCTGGCCGACATCGCCGACTTCGCCGCCGTGAACGAGATCTACGCCTCCAAGTTCGAGGCCCCGTTCCCCGCGCGCAGCGCTTTCCAGGTTGCCGCCCTTCCGGCCGGCGGTCTGGTCGAGATCGAGGCCGTCGCTGCTCTCTAAGGTGTTGGCGAAAACAAAACAAGACATGCAAAAAGACCCTGCAGCGCGTGCGAGCTGCAGGGTCTTTTGTCAAGTGACGGATCGCTTGTGGAGCCGCGCTCCATTTTGCTCGTTAGCCCTCATTGCGGACTTTTTGCAGGTAGCGGTAGACGCTGGGCTCCGAGATGCCCAGCGCGGTGGCGGCGCAGGCTACGGCGCCCTTGAGCATGAACACTCCGTTGCCGTTGAGGTGGCGAATGACGTCCACGCGGTCGCTTTGACCAAGCGACGCCACATCCAGCCCGCGAGCGCTCAGCAGCTCGGCAATGCTGCGGTCGATGAGCTCCTGTGTGGACTCCGAAAGGCTTTCGACCTCGATAGAGGCGGGCTCCGTGCGCGTCGGCGCCGCGTCGAAGCATGCCATGAGCTGCTGCGCCATGGCGTTGATGGAGCGCACGGTCGAGAGGTCGGTGTTGACGCAAAGCATGCCGACGATCTCGTTGTCCTCACGGATAAAGTACGTCGCCGACTCCAACGTCTTGCCACCGGCACCGCGTCCCTCGTAGCCCGTTATAAACGGCAGGTCGCGATACTTGGCGTCGTGCATGATCTTGAGTGCCAGATCGGTAGCGGGACCGCCGACCTTTCGGCCGCTCACGATACCGTTGCGGATATCGACGATGGCGTGGTCGGGATCCGAGAAATCGTGCAGGACGATCTCGCTGTTCTTACCGAGTACCTGCTCCAGGAAATCGACCATCGGCAAAAAGCGACGTACGGTCTCGTTCACGGGCAACTCCTTTTGGTTCTATCGAAGTGTTCATAACAATTTTTTATCATGGTAACACGCTGCTCATCATCTCGTATATCCGCAGGTACATTGCGTAATACAGACGAACGGTAGGAATTTAGCGGTAAACGGTTGACCAAAAGAAAAGTAAGATGTTATTTTGACCAGACACTTTCCTGACCTGCGGAAATGCGTTATCTCAGCTGAAGAATAGTCTGATAACAAAAAATTATTATTGAGAATGAGAATCATCTTTAATACGATATGCAACGAAGGCACAACCTCAACCCCGCACTGCGTCACAATAGAGCGTTAGATGCGAAAACAACTATTTCGAGGATTGGTGGTCAAATGACCCAGGAGACGGTTACGAACGGCACTGAAGCCCTGTTCACTCGCGAAGGCATGCCTCCCGTTAAGGAAATGATCCCGTGTGCCCTTCAGCACGTACTGGCATCGTTTGCCGGTATCATTACCCCGGCGGTCATCATGGCCGGCGTCTACGGCTTTAATAGCCAGCAGAGCACCGACATCATTCAGGTTGCGCTCATTCTTTCGGCAATCGACACGGCCCTTCAGGCCTTCGCTCCCTTCCGTCGTATCGGCGGCGGCCTGCCCATCGTCATGGGCGTTTCGTTCGCGTTCCTGCCGGCCCTTCAGGCCATGGGCGCCTCGGGCTTTAGTTTTGGCGCGCTGCTGGGCGGCGAGATCGTCGGCGGCGCCGTTGCGGTCCTCTTTGGTCTGGCCTACAGCAAGATCAAGTGGCTGTTCCCGCCCGTCGTGACCGGTACGGTCATCTTCTCCATTGGCGTCTCTCTCTATCCCACGGCCGTCAAGTACATGGCCGGCGGTATGGGTACGCCGCTGTGGGGCACCCCGCAGGCATGGTGCGTCGCCCTGATCACCTTCGCTGTGGTCTTTGCGCTCGCCAACTTTGGCAAGGGCACGCTCAAGCTGGGATCCGTGTTCTTTGGCATGATCGTTGGCATGATCGTTTCGATCCCCTTTGGCATGATCGACTTCTCCAGCGTCGCCACCGCTCAGGTCTTCGCCCTTCCCAAGCTCATGCCCTACGCGCTCGAGTTTGATCCCGAGGTCTGCATTACCCTCGCCGTCGTGTTCCCCATGGTCGCCATCCAGGTTATCGGCGACGTCTCCGCTGCCTGCCTTGGTTCCATCGACCGTATGCCCACCGAGCGCGAGCTCTCCGGCGCCATCGTGTCCCAGGGCCTCACCTCTATGGTCGGCGGCCTGCTGGGCGGTCTTCCCACCAGCGCCCTTGGCCAGAACGTGGGCATCATCTGCTCCAACAAGGTTGTCAACAAGTGGGTCTTTGTGATCATCGCGGCCGTCTTTGCCATCGCCGGCCTGTTCCCGCAGCTCTCTGCCGTGCTCTCCGCCATCCCGCAGCCTGTCATCGGCGGCGCGACCGTTGGCGTTTTTGGCACCATCACCATGAACGGCGTGCGCATGTTCACCCGCGAGGGCCTCACGCAGCGCACTACCACTATCGTCGGCACCTCCGTCGTCTTTGGCCTGGGTATCTGGATGGCCAGCGGTTGCCTGGCCGGCGAGGGTATGCCCGCCTGGGTGTCCACCGTCATCGGCTCCAATGCCGTAACCCCCACTGCCATCATGGCCATTGTCCTTAACCTGATCCTTCCGCAGACGCCGGTCGTGGCTCAGCACATCGATGCTGCCAAGGACGCTGCCGTGGATCTGGTCTTGCCCGAGAGCAAGAAGTAACCAATTCGGTGCTATTCGTCGGCGGACGCATCGCCTCGTCCGCCGACGCCATGCGGCGCCAAGCCGCACTTCAAAGGGCTTGTCCCTTTGGTGAAGCGTTGACGGGAGAGGGCCCGTTTCCGGTGTAGGCCGGCGCTTCGCACTCCGCCATGTCAGAGGTGTCAAACCCCGCCTCTGATGTTGAAGGGAGCATCCATGCTTCTGGTCGCTAACGGTTCCGTCTTTACCCGCAACGCTCAGACCCCGTTCATTCCAAACGGTGCGGTCGCCATTGACGGAGATACGATCGTCGAAGTGGGCCCCGAGTGCGAGCTCAAGGCCAAGTACCCGGATGCCGAGTACGTCGACGCCCAGGGCAACCTCATCATGCCCGGACTTATCAACTGCCACACCCACATCTACTCGGGTCTGGCCCGCGGCCTTGCCATTAAGGGCTGCAACCCCACCAACTTCCTGGAGAATCTTGAGCAGCAGTGGTGGAAGATCGACGACAACCTGACGCTCGACGGCACCAAGGCAAGCGCCTATGCCACGATTCTGGATTCCATCCGCGATGGCGTCACCACGATCTTCGATCACCATGCGAGCTTCTGCGAGATCCCGGGAAGCCTCTTTACCATTAAGGATGCAGCTCAGGAGCTGGGCATGCGTTCGTGCCTGTGCTACGAGGTCTCCGATCGCCGCGGCCAGGAAAAGTGCGACCAGGCCATTGCCGAGAACGCCGAATTTGCCCAGTGGGCCGCCAAGGAGCGTCGCGATAACGACAACCACATGATCGCCGCCATGTTTGGCGGACATGCTACCTTTACGCTTTCGGACGAGACCATGGATAAGATGGCCGAGGCCAACAACGGCCTGACCGGCTTCCACATCCATGTGTGCGAGGGCATGAACGACGTGTGGGATTCCCGCCTCAACCGCGGTGGTATCAGCCCCGTCGAGCGCCTGCTGCAGCACGACCTGCTGGGTCCCGACACCATGCTGGGCCACTGCATCCACGTGACGCCTGCCGAGATGGATATCGTCAAGGAGTCCGGCACTTGGCTGGTCAACAACCCCGAATCCAATATGGGCAACGCCGTGGGCTGTGCCCCCGTGCTCGAGTTCTTCCGCCGCGGCATCCCCGTGTGCATGGGCACCGACGCCTACACCCACGATATGCTCGAGAGCCTTAAGGTCTTCCTGATTATTCAGCGCCACAACGCCGCCATGCCCAACGTGGGCTGGTGCGAGGCCATGACCATGCTGTTCGAGAACAACGCCAAGATGGCGAGCAAGTATTTCGATCGCAAGCTCGGTGTGCTCGAGGCCGGCGCTGCCGCCGACGTCATCGTTATGGACTACAAGCCCTTTACGCCGCTGAGTGAGGAGAACATCGACGGCCACATGCTCTTTGGCATGATGGGCAAAAACTGCCGCACCACCATCATCAACGGCCGCGTCCTGTACAAGGATCGCGAGTTCGTTGGCATTGATGAGGACAAGATCAACGCGTGGACCATGGCCGAGTCCAAGAAGCTCTGGAGCACGCTCAACGATCGCGCCTACTAATTACAAGTAGATTCACGCGCGTCGGATGTTTCGCCGCATCCGACGCGCGTATAGGCGACCTCCGCGGGGTCGCCGGCGCTGTGCTAGCGCTACACCGTATTTGCGCCCGCCGCGCGGTCTCGCCGGGCGTTACAGAGAGGAGCTCACTATGAGCGACATCATGAGGCCGATCCCGTTTTCGCAGCTGATGAACTGGATCATCGAGGAGCACAAGACCCAGGGCGCCGTCTTTGGCGTGCGCAAGATGGTCACGACCAACCAGGAGGGCGCGCTTCCCATTTTTGACGAGCGCATCGAGACTCCGTTTGGCCCGGCCGCCGGCCCCAACACGCAGCTGGCCCAGAACATCGTGGCATCCTACGTGGCCGGTTCCCGCTTCTTTGAGCTCAAGACCGTTCAGGTTATGGACGGCGAGGAGCTCTCCAAGTGTGTGAACAAGCCCTGCATCGTGGCGCAGGACGAGTGCTACAACTGCGAGTGGTCGACCGAGCTCGAGGTTCCGCAGGCCTTTGCCGAGTACGTGAAGGCATGGTTCGCCTGCCACCTGATCGCTCGCGAGTACGGCCTGGGAAGCCCGGACGGTTTTGTCTTTAACATGTCCGTGGGTTATGACCTGGAGGGCATCAAGAGCCCCAAGGTCGACGCCTACATCGAGGGCATGAAGGATGCCAGCGGCTCCGACGTCTGGAACGAGTGCCGCGCATGGGCGCTTGCCAACCTGGACAAGTTTGAGCATGTCGACGCCGCGTTTGTCGAGTCCATCCCGGCACGCGTCTCCAACTCCATCACCGAGTCTACCCTGCACGGCTGCCCGCCGGCGGAGATCGAGCGCATCGCGACCTATCTGATCACCGAGAAGGGCCTCAACACCTACATCAAGTGCAACCCCACGCTGCTGGGCTATGAGTTTGCCCGCCAGCGCCTCAACGAGCTGGGCTTTGACTACATCGTCTTCGATGACACGCACTTCCGCGAGGACCTGCAGTGGGCCGACGCCGTGCCCATGTTCGAGCGCCTGATTGCCCTGTGCGCCGAGCGCGGCCTGGAGTTTGGCGTCAAGCTGACCAACACGTTCCCCGTCGACGTGACGAGAAACGAGCTGCCCTCCACCGAGATGTACATGTCGGGCCGTTCGCTGTTCTCGCTGACCATCGAGGCTGCCCGCCGCATTACCGAGCAGTTCGATGGCAAACTACGCATTAGCTACTCTGGCGGTGCCACGGTCTACAATATCCGCGCCCTGTACGATGCCGGCATTTGGCCCGTTACCCTGGCGACCGACGTGCTCAAGCCCGGTGGCTACGAGCGCTTTAGCCAGATGGCTGGTGAGTTTACCGATCTGGACGGCAAGCCGTTTGAGGGCATTTCGCTCGAGGCCGTGACCGCGATCCAAGCCGATTCGCTCACCAACCCGCTCTACAAGAAGCCGCTGCGTCCGCTGCCCGACCGCAAGGTCGCCGGCAAGAGCCCGCTTTCCGATTGCTTTACCACGCCGTGCCGCACGAGCTGCCCCATCCAGCAGGATATTCCCGCCTACCTGGCGGCCGTTGACGAGGGCCGCTACGAGGACGCACTCTACATCATCATCGAGCGCAACGCCCTGCCGTTCATTACCGGCACCATCTGCCCGCATCCCTGCGGCCGTGCCTGCGAGCGTGCGTTCTACGAGCCCGAGGGCGCCCAGATTCGCGCCAGCAAGCTCAAGGCCGCCCGCGAGGCCATGACCGCCGTGCTGCCCAAGCTGCGTGCCCAGGCCATCGCAAACGACGGCGAGCGCAACGTTGCCGTTATCGGCGGCGGCCCGGCCGGCCTGGCGACGGCGTTCTTCCTGACGCGTGCCGGCGTGCCCGTCACCATCTTTGAGGCCCGCGATTCGCTCGGTGGCGTGGTCCGTCACGTGATTCCCGAGTTCCGCATCGCGAGCGACGATATCTCCCACGATGCCGAGCTCTGCCTAGCCTTTGGCGCCAAGGTGCAGCTCAACGCCCGCGTGGAGTCCATCGACGAACTCAAGGCTCAAGGCTTTACTGACGTGGTCGTGGCCACCGGTGCCTGGATGCCCGGCTCTGCGGGCTTGGGCGAGGGCGCCGAGCTCGATGTGCTGGAGTTCCTCGAGGCCGCCAAGAAGGGCGAGAAGCTCGAGCTGGGCGAGGACGTCGTGGTCATTGGCGCCGGCAACACCGCCATGGACGCGGCCCGCGTGGCCAAGCGCCTGGCCGGCGTGAAGAACGTGCGCCTGGTGTATCGCCGCACCAAGAAGCAGATGCCCGCCGACGAGGAAGAGCTCGATCTTGCTCTTGCCGATGGCGTTGAGCTCTGCGAGCTGCTGGCGCCCAAGGCGCTCAACGGCTCCGTGCTGACCTGCGACGTCATGGAGCTCGGCGAGCCGGATGCAAGCGGCCGTCGCAGCCCCGTCGCCACGGGCGAGACCGTCGAGCTTTCCGCCACCACGGTGATCTGCGCCGTGGGCGAGGGCATCGATGCCAGCCTGTACGATGCCGCGGGTGTCGAGCACGACCGTCGCGGCCGTCTTGCCGCCACCTCCACCGGCGTCGAGGGCGTTTGGGCTGCCGGTGACTGCCGTCGCGGTCCTGCCACCGTGGTCGAGGCCATCGCCGATGCCGCCGAGGTTGCCCGTGCCATCGCCGGCGTGGACTTTAGCAAGTACGCCGACTGCAACGAGCAGGCCGGCCGCGAGGACACCTGCTACGAGCGCAAGGGGTCGCTGTGCCGCGACAAGCGCAACTGCACCAAGACCCGCTGCCTGGGCTGCGGCTCGGTGTGCGAGGTCTGCTGCGACGTGTGCCCCAACCGCGCCAACGTGGCAATTAAGGTGCCGGGCCTGTCCAAGCATCAGGTCGTCCATGTCGACGGCATGTGCAACGAGTGCGGCAACTGCGCCGTGTTCTGCCCCTACCAGGAGGGTCGTCCCTACAAGGACAAGCTCACCCTGTTCTGGAGCGAGGAGGACATGGAGAACTCCGAGAACGAGGGCTTCCTGGCCGTGGACGAGGGCCACTTTAAGGTTCGCGTCGCCGGCACGGTCCGCACCGTCTCGGTCGATGCCGTCAACACCGGTCTTCCCGAGGCCGTCCGCCTGACCATCAGGGCTGTGCGCGACAACTATTCGTACCTTCTTAAGAAATAGGCGAGTCTCTTATGGCCAAATCCATTCAACATAACGTGGCCTACGCCGCCTGCGGAAGCGGTTGCGCCTCCGCAGGCGGCGACGCCCACTGCAGCGAAGGCTGCATTGGCTGTGGCGCCTGCGTCACGGCCTGTCCCCACGGCGCCATTGCGCTGGTCGATGGCGTCGCCCGCGTGGATCGCTCCAAGTGCACGGGCTGTGGCCTGTGCGGTATGGCGTGCCCGCAGCGCGTGATCGCCTTTGTTCCCGGCTACCAGAACATTCTGGTGCGCTGCAACAACACCGATAAGGGCGCCATTGCGCGCAAGGTCTGCGACACGAGCTGCATCGGTTGCGGTATGTGCGCCAAAAAGTGCCCTGCCGGCGCTATCCGCATCGAGGACAACTGCGCCCATATCGACGGCGTGGACTGCCTGTCGTGCGGCATGTGCGCCGTCGTCTGCCCGCATGGCGCCATCCACGACCGCACCGGCATCGCCGCCGGCGTGTAGAAGGGAATCACCATGGCACAGGAATTCACTTTTACCGTTAACGGTGTCGAGCACACGACGACGGAGAATAAACCACTGCTGCGCTATCTGCGCGACGACCTGCACATTCACTCCGCCAAGGACGGCTGCTCCGAGGGCGCCTGCGGTACCTGCACCATCCATGTGGACGGTGCGGCCGTCAAGGCCTGCGTGCTGACCACCGCCCTTGCCGCCGGCCGCAACATCGTGACCGTCGAGGGCCTGCCCGAGGACGTGCGCGAGGCCTTTGTGTACGCCTTTGGTGCCGTGGGCGCCGTGCAGTGCGGTTTTTGCATTCCCGGCATGGTCATGGCGGGTGCAGCGCTGATCGCCGAGGACCCCGAGCCCACCGAGGAACAGATCAAGTACGCCATTCGCGGCAATGTCTGCCGCTGCACTGGCTACAAAAAGATTATCGAGGGCATCTCGCTGGCCGCTGCGGTGCTCCGTGGCGAAAAGCA
This sequence comes from Collinsella sp., assembly GCA_048449885.1. Classification (GTDB taxonomy): domain Bacteria; phylum Actinomycetota; class Coriobacteriia; order Coriobacteriales; family Coriobacteriaceae; genus Collinsella. The sequence continues at coordinate 2,067 of DBGBJN010000070.1, read as the reverse complement.
GATCGACGAGGACCTGGAGCGCGGTGACGACTACGGCGTGGGCAAGCGCGCCTTCCGTATCGACGTGCGCAAGAAGGTGCTCGGCGAGGGCAAGTACCCCGACGACATCGACGAGCTCGACCAGCCGGGCCTGACCTACGCCAGCGCCGTGCGCTCCAAGTACCCGCGCGCCCGCGTGCTCTCCATCGATACCTCCAAGGCCGAGGCCCTGCCCGGTGTGGTGGGTATCCTGCGCGCCGAGGATGTGCCGGTCAACCAGGTCGGCCACCTTATCCAGGACTGGGACGTCATGATCGCCCAGGGCGATATCACCCGCTGCGTGGGTGACGCCATCGTGCTGGTGGTTGCCGAGGACGAGGCGACGCTCGAGAAGGCCAAGAAGCTCGTCAAGATTGATTACGAGCCTCTGGAGCCCGTGCGCAACATCGCCGAGGCCAGGGCTGCCGACGCCCCACGCCTGCACGACAGCTTCTTTGCCTTTGGCAACACGGTGGAGCTCAAGGACAACGTGTGCCAGAGCCGCCATGTGACGCGCGGCGACGCCGCCAAGGCGCTGGCGGAGAGCGCATTTACCGTGACGCAGCGATTTACCACGCCCTTTACCGAGCATGCCTTCTTGGAGCCCGAGTGCGCCGTGGCCTTCCCGTACAAGAACGGCGTCAAGGTGCAGTCGACCGACCAGGGTGCCTACGACACGCGCAAAGAGTGTGCCCACATGTTTGGCTGGGACAACGAGCCCGAGCGCGTGGTCGTCGAGACCATGCTCGTGGGTGGCGGTTTTGGCGGCAAGGAGGACGTGTCCATCCAGCACCTGGCTGCGCTCGCCGCATATAAGTTCCAGCGTCCTGTGAAGTGCAAGCTCACGCGCGCCGAGTCGCTCGCGTTTCATCCCAAGCGCCACGCCATGGACGGCACCTTTACACTGGGCTGCGACGCCGAGGGCAACTTTACCGGCCTGGATTGCGAGATCAACTTCGATACCGGCGCCTACGCGTCGCTGTGCGGCCCGGTGCTCGAGCGCGCCTGTACGCATGCCGTCGGCCCCTACAAGTACCAGAACACCGACATTCGCGGCTTTGGCTACTACACCAACAACCCGCCCGCCGGCGCGTACCGCGGCTTTGGCGTCTGCCAGTCCGAGTTTGCGCTCGAGAGCCTAATCGACCTGCTGGCAGAGAAGGTCGGCCTGGATCCGTGGGAGATTCGCTACCGCAACGCCATCGAGCCGGGCGAGGTTCTGCCCAACGGCCAGATTGCCGATTGCTCCACGGCGCTTAAAGAGACGCTGCTCGAGGTCAAGGATGCCTACTACGCGCATCCCGGACACGCCGGTATCGCCTGCGCCATGAAGAACGCCGGCGTGGGCGTGGGCCTGCCCGATGCCGGCCGCTGCAAGATCCGCATCGAGGATGGCCGCGCCGTGGTCTACGCCGCCACGTCCGACATCGGCCAGGGCTGCAACACCGTCTTTTTGCAGGACGTTGCCGAGGCCTGCGGTCTGCCGCTGAGCTGCATTGCCAACGGCGAGTGCTCCACCGAGAACGCCCCCGACTCCGGCACCACGTCTGGCTCGCGTCAGACGGTCGTGACCGGCGAGGCCGTGCGCGGTGCCGCCTTCCTGCTGCGCGATGCCATGCTTGACATCGAGGCCGGCAAGCATGCACCCGATGCTCCTGTGAGTGCGCATGGCGACGGCGTCAAGATTGAGTACGATGACGGTCGCGCCTATCAGCTGCGCACGCAGGAGCTCGTCGCCGGCCAGGGTATGCATCCTCAGGATCCCGCGGCTGCCATCAAGGCGCTCGAGGGATGCGAGTTTGGCTACGTGTACCTGGAGCCGACCGACAAGCTGGGCGCCGACGTTCCCAACCCCAAGAGCCACATCTGCTACGGGTTTGCCACGCATGTGGTCATTCTGGATGATGACGGCCGCGTGAGCGAGGTCTATGCCGCGCACGATTCCGGCAAGGTGGTCAACCCCATCTCCATCCAGGGTCAGATCGAAGGCGGCGTGCTCATGGGTATGGGCTATGCGCTTACCGAGGACTGGCCGCTCAAGGACTGCGT
>DBGBJN010000069.1:0-5517 GCA_048449885.1 Collinsella sp. | reverse complement strand
ACGGCTCCAATTCGAACGGCTCTGCTGCGGGCGATTCGTCTTCAAGCTCTGCCGGCAATACGGACAGCGACGCTTCTGGTTCGACCGACGCTGACACCTCTAACTCATCCACCGGCTCGAGCGATTCGTCCGTTGACACCGGCTCTAACAACGGCTCTGGCTCTGACGCAACCCCTGACTCCGATGCTTCCAAGGACGACTCGAATAAGGCACCGGACGCTCCCGTTGCTTCGCCGGACAAGAAACCTTCTTTCTCCGAGCAGCTTGGTTCTACGCTGGGTTCTTCGCTGATGGCTGGCGTCAATAACGGCTCGGCCCAGAACAAGGACAACTCTGATCAGGTTTCCACGGAAAAGACCGAAGCCGCAAAGGGCGACTCCAAGGACAAGGCTTCCGAGATGACCGAATTCGATAAGGGTTCTAGCCCTGAGGAGAAGAACGAGAAGTCCGCTCAGAAGAAGGACGAGGGTAAGAAGCCTGAACCTGAGGAGAAGGACAAGAGCAAGGACAAGACCGAGGACGGAAAGCAGCAGGGCGAGGACAGCGGTAAGAGCGGTGCTGACAACCAGAATCAGGAGCAAAATGACTCCAAAACGGTGACCACCACGACCACGACGACTACAGCTACCAAGTCCTCGGGTGGCAACATGCCCAAGACGGGCGATCTGATTGTGATGGCGAGCCTTGCCAGCGCGAGCTTGGCCACACTGGGCGCTACGTCTATCGTAAGTGGTAAGCATAAGCTCGATCAGCAGAAGAAGGCTTCTGGGGAGGACGGCTCGGAGGAGTAGCCTCTCGGTTGCCAGATAACTAAAGAATCGGGACGGGGTCCGGTGCGAATGCATTGGGCCCCGTTTTGTTGTGCAACGATTAGTTATGCCCCCTCATACCTCTTGTTGCTACCGTTGCCCGATATGTTCGCGCGGCGACATCGGTACATGCGATGCGGTCATTACAATTGGCATCGTGCTGCGATTTAGGGGGAACGTTTTGGTGTCTGAACAGGCAAATGTTGATTGTGCTGCTGGCTTTGGCGTGCGCTTGATCGGCTGTGCCGACGATGCGGTTTTGCCCATTGGCATACACGACTATGCGGAGGCACTTGGTTGCTGCGTGCTGGTTGACAAGACCATGTTTATTGCCGATGTGTTGGACTGCGACGCGTCCGTTGTGGTGTGCTGTCGACCCGAGGGTTTTGGCAAGAGCATGAACTTGTCGATGCTCAGGGCTTTTCTGGAGCGTCCAGCGGTCGGTCGCGCTGGTCAGCGTTTGTTTGCCGATGCTCAGATTTGGGATGCAGACGGCGGGCGCTATCGGGATGAGTACGCTTGCTATCCGGTGATATCGCTGGACTTTTCTAGCGCTGCGAGGCGTGGCCCCGCTGTTGCCGGCGCCGTGCGCGATGCCCTTTCGGGCGAGTGCGCTCGATTGTTGGCGCTCTTGGAGGCTCCGGATTTAGCTCGAGATAAGGTGCGTCACATCGAACGCGTCGCGCGTGGCGTGGCGAGCGCGGACGAGGTTGACTCGGTGCTCGGTGTGCTCATAGAGCTTCTGGAGATTGCCTGCGATGAGCAGGTTGTATTGCTCGTTGATGGGTACGATGCGGCGTGGTCTCGCCGTGCGAGCGCGAGGGACGCTTCCGACGCCGATCCGGCAGAACTACTTGACCGTGTGCTGTTTGACGCCATTGCTGCCGCGGGTCATTCGCTACGCTTTGCTTGTCTGATGGGGGAGCGTCCCGGACCTGCTGAAGCGGCGCTTTCTTTGCACGGCTGCTCGTATTGTCTGACGACGCCGCTTTCGACCTGGTGTGACCGTTGGTTCGGCTTTTCGGATGCCGAGGTCCAGGCTCTTTTGAATCATGCTGGGCGCGAGGAATACCTGGATGATGCGCGTGAATGGCTCGAGGGGTATCGGTTTGGCAGGGTCTATTGCTCGAGTCCAGCGCGTGTGATCGGTTTTCTGGGCCGAGGCTGCACGGCGCCTGTGCGTGCCGATCTGTATGGATATGCCGATTGCCTGAGTAGGGTAGTTGCCGGATGGAATCTCGACCGCCTTTCGGTCTTGTTTGATTTGCTCGAGGCCCATGGGTGCGCTGAGGTCCCGCTTTGTTTGGACACTGCAGAGTTAGATGTCTCGCCTGACGATGGCATGTGGACAGCGCTGTATCTGTCCGGTTTTCTCACGACGGATATGACTGAGGAGCCAGAGCATGGCGATCGCCTCCGTGCTTTGCGATTGCCCAATAAAGAGCTTCGCCAGGCCTTGCGTCTAGTGATTGTTGAGTGGTTTGAGTGCGCTGCCGAAGACATTCGAGACGTCGATGCGTTTCGCGACGGGCTGTGCCGTGGGAACGAGGATACCGTGAGGCGGGCGCTAAGCCGCATCCTGGGGGATGCGGGGATCGGTGAGACCGACCCAGATAAGCCGCTGCCATATCATCTGCTCTTGCAGGGGCTCTGCTTTGGCTTGCCGGGCTATGCCAATCCTGCCTCGAGGCGAAAGTGTGGCGCAGGTCGCTGGGACATCCAGGTTTTCCCTACGGGTGCTGTGTTCGACGTAGCAGATACGATTGGCATGCTGGACGAGCGCCCGCTGATAACGATCAACATGATGTATGACCCCGGTGTGGATGCGCTGGGCCTGGAATTGCTGGCCGTGCAGGCGCTGCTCGACATAGAGCGTGACGGCATCGACGAAATCCGTGTGCCGCGCCCCGGCGTGGGTCGCATGCGCTGGGGGTTCGGTTTTGATGGGCAGCATGTGGCTACGGTGTGCCAGCTGCTTTAAGCGCCGAGGTGTTTCCGGCTTCCGTTACTCGGTGTCCTTCATGGGCGGCATGGGCTTCCAGTCGGGGTCCTTGATGATCTTGCGGGCGTCCTTCATGCCGCGGCGCAGCGCCGGAATGCCGGTCTTAAAGCACTTATCGACCGCAGCCAGGCGAATGAATTCCTTGCAGAAGGTCGCGGCATTGCCCAGGCGGAACAGCATGGGGTGGTAGTCACCGTAGATCTGCATATAGCGGGCGAGGAAGCCTCGGTTGCGCATGATGTAGTAGCGGTTGGTGTCGCTCGTAGAGTTGAGCTGGCGCTTGCCGGCGATGTCCCAGTTAGAGACGGCGCGGGCGCGCTTGAGCACCACGTCGGCAACAACGGCGGCGGGGAAGTGCTGGCTGGCCACGTAGCCGTAGCAGGCATCGTCGCCGTAGATGAAGAAGCGCGCATCGGGCAGGCCGATCTTGTCGACCACGCGGCGCGAGAACAAGCCGCCCTCAAAGCATAGCTGGTTCATGGCGCGGTAGCCCTCGGGTCCCAAGTCCCACTTGGCGACAGGGTTGGGAATGCCGAGCGAAAGGATGAGTTGGTACTGCCAAAAGAAGGCGCCGCCGTCAAAGTCCAAACGCGAACCCTGGATAACATCGTAGCGGTCGGTCCATTTGGCCAAGCGCTCGATGCTTTCGGGGATGACGAGCACGTCGTCGTCCATCACCCAGAACCACTGGGCGCCCAGGTCATAGGCGCATTTGGTGCCGGCGGAAAATCCGCCCGCGCCGCCACCGTTTTCAACCTGCGGCGCGTAGATAACGCGGTCGGTGCCGCCCTGCGCGTCAGGTTGCTCGGTGTCGATGCCCCACAGGTTGGCCAGGCGCTCGTTGAATGCGGTGCACATGGCCTCGGTCTCGCGTGAATTCTCGTTATCGACAATCACGATGCGCCAGGGCGTTGCCGTGAGCTCGGTCATGGAGTCGAACAAATTGGCCAGGAGTTCCTGGCGTTTGTATGTAACGACGACGATGGCGAGCTTATCGATGGGGGCGGGGAGGGTTGAAGGCATGGGGCAATATATCCTTTCACGCGCGGCGGGCGAGCGCTGCACGGAAGCTATCGAATACGTCCTTGGGACTGTCCTATTGTAAAGGCTCGGCGCACCTTAGCGGCAAGCTTTGAATAAAACGCAGGAACCTGCCATGGGCCCGCCGCATGATGTGGGGCTGCTTTGCCCGCAAGAGGCTCCATAGATTATATAAACGCCCGCTAGTGCGCTGACCCTTTGATACCATGAAACGACAGGTATTTCCTAAGGAGCACATTTGTCTACTAACGCCTCTGGCAGCCCTGTTCTGTCGCTGCTTATTCCCATTTACAATGTTCAGCGCTACCTGCGCGAGTGCCTCGATTCTGCCCTGGCGCAGACGCTCAAGGATATTGAGATTATCTGCATTAACGACGGGTCGACCGACAACTCGCCCGCGATTATCCGCGAGTACATGGAGCGCGACCCCCGTGTAAAGATGATCGACAAAGCCAACAGCGGCTACGGCGACTCGATGAACCACGGTCTGGAGATGGCGCGTGGCAAGTACGTTGGCATCTTGGAGTCCGATGACTTTATGGCGCCCGACGCACTCGAAAAGCTTGTCTCGGCCGCCGATAGCAATAATGCCGACTTTGCGAAGGCGAACTTTGATTTCTACTGGTCTAAGCCCGAGGAGCGCCGTTCACTGCACGAGATGTTTAAGGCCAAGGACTGCGGTAAGCCGGTGCACCCGAGCGACACGACGCAGTTCTTTAAGCAAAAGCCGTCGATTTGGTCGGCAGTGTACCGTCGCGATTTTCTTGAGCGCAACGGCATTAAGTTCCTGCCGACTCCGGGGGCATCCTTTCAGGACACGTCATTCGCCTTTAAGGTGATCGCGTGCGCCGATAAGGCTGTTTACCTGCATGATGCCGTGTTGTCGTATCGCCAGGACAACGAGAATTCCTCGGTCAATTCTTCGGCTAAGGTCTTTTGCGTCAATACCGAGTATGCCGAGATTGAGCGTTGGATTCGAGAGGATTATGCCCGCGACCACGCAAGTGATGACGTCGCGCGCATGCTCAAGTTCAATCAGCTCATTAAGTACGATTCGTACATGTGGAACTACGTGCGCCTGGCGCCTAAGTTCTATAAGGAGTTCCTGGTTCAGATGGCCAAGGAATTTCAGGCGGCCTTGGACTCCGGGGAGTTTTCGCTTGACGACCTCAAGCCGTGGAAGCGTGCGAATCTCGCTGCCATCCTCAAAGATCCTGAGGGCTGGGTTGACGAGCATCCGAGCTTTGCGACGGATGGTGCCTTGGGGCGTGCTAAGTATTACGCCTCGGTTGGAGGCCCGGGCGTGGTCGCCGCCTTCCTCATCGAATCGCTGAGGGGGTAGGTCGGCATGGGAGAGGCCTCGTGTCCTAAAGCTACCATTGTTGTCCCCGTTTACAACTCTGCGCGCTCCATTCAGCGATGCCTCGATTCGCTGTTGGCCCAGTCCGAGCGCTCGATTCAGGTTGTCTGCGTCAACGACGGTTCGACTGATGATTCGTTGAACGTGTTGCGCCAGATCGCGCAGGCCGACGATCGCGTACTGGTGATTGACCAGGAAAACGCGGGCGTCTCGTGTGCTCGAAATGCCGGTATCGATGCCGCCGAGGGCGAGACCGTCTTTTTTGTGGACGCCGACGATTACATCGATGCCCAGACGGTCGAGCG
>DBGBJN010000068.1:0-4175 GCA_048449885.1 Collinsella sp. | reverse complement strand
GTATGACCGAGATGTCCGAGCCGACGATTCGCCTGGCGACGCCCGATGATGCGCCGGCGTTGCTTGCCATCTATGAGCCGTATGTGCGCCAGACGGCGATTACCTGCGAATACGAGGTGCCGAGCGTTGAGGAGTTCGCCGGGCGTATTGAGCGTACGCTCAAGCGCTATCCGTATTTGGTGATGGAGTTGGACGGGCGTCCGGTAGGCTATGCCTACGTGAGTCCGCTTAACAGCCGCGAGGCATACGACTGGTCGGTCGAGACGTCGATCTACCTGGCACGCGATGTGCGCCATGGCGGGCTGGGTCGCAAGCTGCACGATGCGCTCAAGCAGTGCCTGATCGCGATGGGCATCACCAACATGTGCGCGCTCATCGCCGTGCCGCACGACAAGGACGACGAGTATCTAACGCACAATAGCCAGGACTTCCATGCCCATATGGGATATCGCTTGGTGGGCGCCTTCGATCGCTGTGCCCAAAAGTTCGGCCGCTGGTACGACATGTGCTGGATGGAGTTGGTCCTGGCCGAGCGCACGCCCAACCAACCCAAACCAACCTGGTTCCCCGACCTCCCCAAACCTACCATTTAGGGACAGGTTTATTTTGGCAGGTTAGCCGATTGGCTCGGTGTATTTGGCGCGGTCGGTGCGTTGGATGCGCTTGGAGACGTGGAGCGGGCGGCCGTCGGTGTCGTAGACGTAGTCGGTGATTAGGATCAGCGCCTGCCCGCGCTCAACGTTGAGCAAAAACGCCTCGTTTTGCGAGGCATAGCACACCTCAAAGGTCTTATGCCCCTGTGCCGGCGCGCGATGGAATTCCTGGCGCAGCGTGGCGTAGAGCGAACCGTTGATATCGCGATCGATGAGTGCCTCAAAGCTTGGTGGCAGGTAGGTGGTCTCCAGGCACAGCGGCACGTCGTCCAGGTAGCGCAGGCGGACAAGTTTGACGAGCTTGCTGCCCACGGCGGCGTCAAAGAACTTAGCCATGCTGCCGGCCGCCTTGGCAAAGCCCGAGTCCACGGTGCGCGTGGTGGGCTTCATGCCCTGACCTTCGACCTGCTTGGTATAGCTCGAAAACACTAGGTTGTTCTCGTGGAGCGCGGGCGTGTCGGCCACAAAGGCGCCACGCCCGCGCTCGGTGCGCACCAGGCCCTCATCAACGAGAACCTTAAGGGCGTGGCGCACGGTGCTGCGCGACAGCCCCGATTCGTCCATGAGTTCCATCTCGGACGGCAGCTTGTCTCCGCGTGCGTAGATACCGGCGGCGATGCGGTCACGCAACATGCCCGCCAAGCGCTCGTATTGGCTCAGTTTCTTTTTAGACGAAGCGTTCATGTGATCAACCTGTATCTAACTTGTATGCCTATCTAAGCAAGCATGTATTCAATACAACAACAAAACCGCTGGTAGCCAGTTGTCGAAAACCGCATCAGCAAAATATCTAAGACAAATATAGCATACAACTAGTCGACATAACCAAAACATGTATGTAACTTGTATGCCATCGAGAGCATCAAACGAGAAGAAAGGCTGATGCACGATGACTACTCAGGAACAGGTTAAGGACGTCGTCTCCCAGGTTTTGGCTGACAAGGCTGACAAGGGCGGCATCAAGCGCGTCGTGTGGATTGGCGCCGGCGGATCCAACGGCGGTAACTATCCTGCCCAGTACTTTATGGAGCACGAGGCCACGCAGGTCGTGAGCTCCAGCTACACCAGCAACGAGTTCGTGCACGCCACCCCGGCCTACGTCAACGAGAACACCCTGGCCGTCGTCGTGTCCATGCGCGGCACCAAGGAGACCATCGTCGCCGCCCAGGTCGCCAAGGACCACGGCGCCAGCACCATCGCCATCTATGTTGACGAGTCCGGCCTCACCGAGGTCTGCGACTACAAGATCCAGTACGACAGCCTGGCCGTCGACGAGTCCTGCATGGGCCGCACCAACTCTGCCGTCGTGACCATGATCGCCATGGAGCTCACGCAGCAGACCGAGGGCTATGCCGAGTACGAGACCGCTATGGCTGCGTTCGACTTGGTTGACCCCATCTATCGCAAGGCCGTCGAGTACACCCGTCCGCTCGCTGCCAAGTGGGCCGAGCAGAACGCCGACAAGCCCTGCATCAACGTCATGGCCCAGGGTCCGCTCTTTGGTGCCGCCTACGTCTTTAGCATCTGCAACGTGCAGGAGATGCTGCAGATCGACTCCTGCACCATCAACACCTGCGACTTCTTCCACGGTCCCTTCGAGATCCTGGACAAGCGCACCTCGCTGTTCCAGCTCATCAGCGTCGGCCGCAGCCGCTGCAACGACGAGCGCGGCATCCGCTTCGTCAACCAGTACGGTGGCGAGCGCGTCTATCAGCTCGATGCCAAGGAGCTCGGCCTCAACGACATCAAGGACAGCGTGAGCGAGTACTTCAACCACCTGATCTTTGCCCCGATCCTCAACAACGTGTATATGCGCGCGCTTTCCGCCGTCACCCACAAGGACTATATGACGCGCCGCTACATGTGGAAGCTTGACTACTAGGGGATAGAGCGGCCTAACAGCTCGATGTCCTCATAAGTTGCGGTGGAATAGTTCCTGTTTGGGGGCTTGAAGCCTCTATTTAGGAACTATTTCACCGCAACTGAATTCATGGCAGCGCTTGGGGACGTTCCTTTTCTGCCGGCAGTTGGGTAGTCGTTGGCGACGTTCTTAAATGACTAGTCATTTAAGTACGTCCCCAACGACTACCCAATGAGCATGTGGGGGAGCGGATTTTTCCGTTCGGCGATTTGTGTCTTGAAAAATGTATATAACGACTATAACGTAGTGTGAAACATATTGGAAACAATACCGAGGAGGCTGCGTTGAAGAAAAGCAATCTGGGCTATGTGCTGGTGCTGGTCGCCGCGCTTATGTGGGGCAGCATCGGAATCTTTGTAAACGGCATCTCGGCCATGGGCGTTTCATCCCAGAGCATGGCTGCCTTTCGCTTGTTGGTCGGAGCGCTTATCTTGGCACCGGTCCTGATGTTTATGGGCTGCCGTCCGGGTGAGGGGTCTACCGTGGCTCAGGGTCCGCTGGCCCTGTTCAAGGCAAGCCCTAAAGAGCTCGTCCCCTGCGCGCTTGTCGGTATCGTCGGTTTGGCCGCCGCCAACACCTGCTATTACGAGTGCATGGGCGAGGTAGGCATGTCCACGGCCTCGGTGCTGCTCTACACCTCGCCGGTGTTTGGCGTCGTGCTCGGCCGCGTGCTTTATCGCGAGGACGTGACCCCCAACAAGCTCGTTGCCATTGTCTTTAACATCGTTGGCTGCGTGCTTGCAGTGACCAATGGCGACCTTTCCGGTTTTCATTTTTCGGTCTGGGGCGTCACGTCTGGCGTGATTGCAGGCCTTTGTGGTGCGTCGCTCGCGGTGTTTAGCCGAATAGCAACCAAGACGGTCCACCCGCTGGCTGTCACGTTTTGGGGCTTTGTTTTTGGCGGTGCGGTTATGGCGGCTATCGCGGCTCCGTGGCCGGATGTCGCCGCGGCAATGTCGCCACAGCTGCTGCTGCTGTTCCTTGGCTTTGGACTCATCCCCACAGCTGTGGCCTACATCTTATATATGCAGGGTCTGTCCATGGGGCTCGAGACATCGAAAGTTCCCGTCGTAATGTCATTCGAGACGGTCGTCACCGTACTGCTGGGCATTGGTGTCTACGCCGAGCCCGCCGGCGCGATCAAGGTCCTGGGCATTGTGCTGGTGCTCGCGTCCATTTTGATTATGAACACCGACTTCTCCAAGCTACGCAACAGTGTGTTTGTCGGTCATGTCGTTGAGAGCATGACCTTTAAGCCCAACGCGTGGTGGACGGAGAAATCGCAGGACATGGATCTGTTTAAGGAGCGCACCGGCATCGCGCTGGAGCCCACCGTGCAGGAAAGCCCCTGGTACTTCGTGCGATAGAGGATTGGCGGGACGCTTGAATGGGCACCGCCTTGCCAGCGTCGATCTGCCCTGCGCCAACGTTTCAAGTACGTTAAACCCGTCAACGGTCGATTTTCACCCGCGAACGGTCTTTATACTAATTAGCAATATAAGCAACGTATAAGACGTTATAATGACCATAACGAAAAGGAGGAGGCAAGATGAATCAGATCATTCTCGCATCTCATGGCGGCCTGGCCGCAGGCGCCAAAG
>DBGBJN010000067.1:0-14529 GCA_048449885.1 Collinsella sp. | reverse complement strand
GTGGGCTCGCGCCTGGACGATCTGCTTTCCGGCAATATGGGGTTGACGGTGAAGGACGGCAAAATCGAGCTCCTGTAGGGAAGCCTAGCCGGTTGAGTGGGTAAAATGCCTCCAACGTGTAACTCGACTCGGAGGAATTCGCATGCCTTATTACTATGGATACGGCTTTGGCATCGACCCGCTGTACCTGCTGGTTGTTCTTGTCTGCACGGTGCTTGGCCTTGCCGCACAGAACTATATCAACTCGACGTACAAAACCTGGTCCAAGGTTCGCTCGGACGGCGATACGGGTGCCACAGTCGCTCGCCGCATGCTCGATGCCAACGGTTGTAGCGCCGTGGGTATCAAGGGTGTCGCTGGCGAGCTCACCGACCATTACAACCCGCAGGACAACAACCTGTATCTGTCGGATGCCAACCGTTCGGGCGGTTCGGTCGCAAGCGTTGCCGTCGCCTGCCACGAGGCGGGCCATGCCGCCCAGCGTCAAAGCGGCTATGCCATGATGAAAGTGCGTACCGCCCTCGTGCCGGTCGTCAACTTTACCCAGAACACCTGGACCATCGTGTTACTCTTGGGCCTGTTTATGAACATTGCCGGGCTCACGACCCTCGCGTTGATCTTCTTCTCGTTTAGTGTGCTGTTCCAACTCGTTACGTTGCCTGTCGAGATTGACGCCAGCCGACGTGCTGTGGCGTACATCGAGCAGTCGGGCATGAGCTCCAAGCAGGTCAACGGCGCCAAGAAGGTACTGACGGCAGCCGCGCTTACCTATGTGGCTGCAGCGCTCACTTCGATCATTCAGTTGCTCTACCTTATGGCTCGCTACAACAGAAACTCCAACCGATAACAAATGGGACAGGCAGGCGCCGCGGGGATTCGTGTCCTCGCGGCGCTGTACTATGTGTTGGACTTAATTTCGCACGGGGCCGGAGCCTCTGTGCTCGATAACGAAAGGAGGCTGCGTGGCAGGCTGGAACCTAACCGGTAATGCCGTTTCCGCCGAGTTCGACGGTTCGGACGAGCAAGAGCGCAAGGAGCTCAGCGTGAGCCAGGCGGTAGAGATCGCCGCCGGTGCGCTCGATGCCATTCCGCAGCTGAGCGTTCTGGGCGAGGTCACGGGCTTCCGTGGCCCCAATGCCCGAAGCGGCCACTGCTACTTCCAGATTAAGGACGACTCGGCCGCCGTTGACTGCATCATCTGGAAGGGCGCCTATCTCAAGCGCACGTTCGATCTGCGCGACGGCATGCAGGTGAGCTTTAAGGGCAACTTCAATCTCTATAAGGCCACGGGCCGCATGAGCTTTGTCGCTCGCTCGTTTTCGCTGGCGGGGGAGGGCCTGCTGCGTCAACAAGTGGCGCAACTGGCCGAAAAGCTACGCCGTGAGGGCCTGATGGACGAAGCACGCAAGCGCCGCATTCCGGTGTTTTGCTCGCGTGTGGCGGTCGTCACCTCGTTTTCGGGTGCCGTAATCGACGACGTCAAGCGCACATTGCGCCGTCGCAACCCGCTCGTCGAGCTTGTCTGCGTGGGCGCAAAGGTCCAGGGCGAGGGTGCGCCGGCAGAGCTTATTGAAGGCTTGCGCCGCGCCGCTGCCATTACGCCGGCGCCCGATTGCATTTTGCTCGTGCGTGGCGGCGGTTCCTTCGAGGACCTCATGACCTTTAACGACGAGGAGCTTGCCCGTGCGGTGGCAGCCTGTCCCGTGCCTGTGGTGACGGGCATTGGGCATGAGCCCGATACCTCGATCTGCGACATGGTGGGCGACCGTCGCGCCTCCACGCCAACGGCAGCGGCGGAATCGGTGGCACCGGCTATGACGGAGTTGGCCGACGTGCTCGAGACGCGCCATCAGCGTCTGGGCGCCGCGATGGCTTCGATGATCGGGTCGAATCAGGTTGATCTGGAAATGCTCAACCAGCGTGGTCGTCGTGCTTGGGACACCTATACGGCTCGTCTGGGCGATGCGCTCGATGCCGCCGCGTGCCGCCCGTGCCTCAACGATCCAACGTTTATGGTCGAGCGTCGCGAGTCTGAGCTTGCCTTGACGGCCGATCGTCTGTCCGGCGCCATAACGCGTTCGGTCGGGGCCTTCCGTTCCAACTTCGAGCGTCTGCCCGAGCGCTTGATCGCAAGCACCTCGGGGCTCGATGGCAAGCGCCATGCGCTCACGCTTGCGAGTTCCCGCCTGGAGCATCAGGGGCGCACGATGCTCAACAAGCCCGCGTCCGACCTGGGCCGTGCGGCAGCCTCACTCGATGCCCTGTCACCGCTCAAGGTGCTTGCTCGCGGCTATTCCATCGCGTACAGCGATGATGGTGTGGCCACGAGCGCCAAGACCTTTAAGCCCGGCGACGCCATCCGCGTGCGCATGGCAGACGGCAACGTGGCTGCAACGGTCGATACGGTCGAGTAGGCCGCGTTTCATAGCGATAAACCTTTAGGAAAGGACACAGATCTGGCAGAGAAGACCCCGGTCGAGCAGCTTACGTACAAGCAGGCCTCGCAGGAGCTGGAGCTCATCATCCGCAGCTTGGAGTCGGGTGATATGGAGCTCGAGGAGTCGCTCGAGAGCTATACCCGCGGCGTCGAGCTCCTCAAGAGCCTGCGCACCCGTCTCTCCGATGCCGAGCAGAAGGTCTCGGTGCTCCTTAAGGACGTCGACGGCAACGACGTGCTCGCCGACGGCGAGGCCGCCAACACGGACGACAACCTCTCGTTCTAACCATCCCACAGCCCACTTTGGGGTAGTCTTTTTGGGACGGGGCTTTTTTGACTACCCTTTGGCGACGGCTCGCCGAGCACTTGCTTTTGCGAAAAAGTAGTCAAAAAAGCCCCGTCCCAAAAAGACTACCTTGGTCTGTAAGAAAGGAACCAGCCATGTGTGATTGCATCTTCTGTAAAATTGCCAACCACGAGATCCCCTCGACCGTTGTCTATGAGGACGACCAGGTCATCGCCTTCGACGACCTCAACCCCCAGGCGCCGGTTCACACGCTCGTGATCCCCAAGAAGCACTACAGTGACATCGCCGACAACGTTCCTGCCGAGACCATGGGCGCTATGGCTCACGCCATCCAGGAGGTCGCTAAGGTCAAGGGCCTGGAGGACGGTTTCCGCGTCATCTCCAACAAGGGCGTCAACGCCGGCCAGACCGTCATGCACTTCCACATGCACGTTCTCGGCGGCAAGAGCCTGGGCGAGAACCTCATCTGAGGGCGCGTAGCCCGTCGACTTGGCTGCCTTTGGAGTAATCTATGCAGCTTTCTCAACTCGAATACCTTCAAGCGGTAGCGAACTATGGCGGCGTGCGCAAAGCAGCTCGCGCCGTTCATGTGAGTCCGCAGGCTGTTTCGTCGGCAATCAAAAAGTTGGAATCTGAGCATCAGATTGTTTTGCTCGACCGATCGGCGGGGGAGGCTGTTTTGTCTCCGGCGGGCAGAGAATTTGCGCGTCGTGCACGCGTGATCCTGGCACAAGTCGACGATCTCAAAAAGTACGCCCAATCGAGGGGCGACGTCGTCTCGCCCGACGGCCACTTCCGTCTTTACGCCCCCTGTCTTCACGGGCGGGGGCGTCTTTTTTCCGAAAACTGGTACGACTCGTTTGAAAGCTCGCACCCTCAGATTCACCTTGATGTGTGGCATCAGCCAACGGCTACATGCTTTGAATCACTTGTGCTTGGCATTTCGGATGCGGCCATCTCATTTGAGGAACCAAGGGACAGTGTCCTTTCTTCGAAATACTTGGGTGAAAAGGAGCTCAAGGTTCTTTTGTGCCCAGCGGGTCATCAATCTGTGGGTGCTATGATCGTTCGTGAGTTACTGGGCGGCAGGTTAGCTGTTCCCATTAATTTGTCGCCCTGTCTCAATGCGATCAATCAATGCCCCGAAGCTCAGCTGGTTAATTTCCGCTTCCGCGACGTCGAATACGGAAACAGAGCGCAGGCTGAGTTTCTTCAAGCCGGGGGATTGATATTGAGCTTTTCTGGCTCTTCTCTCGCATCAGATGGACTGGAAGTGAGCGAGTGTTCCATTGAAGGCTCGCATGACGTAGCCTTGCCCATCTACTTTTGCTATCGACAAAATGCCTGGACCGATCGACACCAGACGGTTTTTCTTCACCTATTGCGTCATCTCGCTTCGTGAGGCCATTTGGCCTCGTGGCGTCAAGTGAATGTTGACGTCTTGTAACACATGACTGACGGCTTTGCCCTCATGCTTTTCCAAGATTTCGGCTTGGGTTATTGGCTCTTGGAGGGCGGAACATGAAAAATCGTACGGTTTTGCTTTATATGATGTTCGTTTTCCTGTCGAACTTCAGCACCATCTTGTATTTTCTAACCGTCTACCTTGAGTTCGTCGGGCTTTCGATGGTAGCGATTTCCAGCATGATGGTTGCATATCAAGTGAGCAAGTTCATCCTTGAAGTTCCCACTGGCTATATTGCCGATAGGTTTGGACGAAAGACAAGTGGTCTCGTTGGCGTCGTGGGGATGCTTGGATACTATGTCGCCCTGCTTCTCGTCCGTTCTCCTCTGCTTTTAATCGGCGCGTTTGCTCTCAAAGGTTTTGCCGTTGCATGTATGAGCGGATCCATAGAAGCGATTTACATTGACAGCGTCTCTCAGGACCAGCTCGTAAGACTTAATGTCGTTGAGCGATTTGTTTTCTATGCCTCTTTTGCCATCTCCGCTTGCGTGGGCGGTTTCATTTCGTCTGTCGGTGCATATCTCATTGGTCTTTCGGCAGATATCATCGCAATGGTGTTGACGTTGGTTGTCGTTGTCTGCATTCCTGAGATGCGAAGAGGGGGCACTGCGGGGACACCTGAGCGTGGAATTAGCCCGAAGATGATCGGTGCCGCTATTGCGTGTAACGGCATTCTTCGTTCAGCGTTCATCATGGACTGTTCTCAAGCATTTGCTTTTGTCGCCCTGGAAGACTTTTTCTCACTGTTGCTTGCGGGTCGCGGAATGAATGCCGTCGCTTCGGGTGCGATCATTGCGGTCCAGCTCCTTGCCTCGGCCTCCATGGGGCTTATTGTGCCCAGTGTGATTGCTCATGTCGACAAGGGCCGTTTTGCGCGTATTTGCGGCATCGTGCGCCTTTCCCTGACTGCTCTATTTTTGATTCCCTTTACTCCGGTCCATTTGCTGCCCGTGTTCTATGTGTTGCAGACGGTCGCCTACTCGTTATTTGCTCCAATTAAATACTCAATTTTTCAAAATGCTGCCGATTCTTCGATGCGCTGTTCACTGATTTCGGTTCAAAGCCAGATGGTGGCGGTGGGTGCCATCCTTTTCTATCTGTTCAATGCTGCGTTGAGCAGCGTTGCGGGCATTCGAGTCGTATTGCTTGTTGCGCTCGGGATTTCTTCCCTGGTGTATATCCCCGCGCTATTTCGTCTTACAAGTCAAAGGCCGTGAGTATTTGGGCACCGATAACTTATATATCAACGCAATAAACCCGAGCGCGAGGGCGTTTGGGTTTATTATTGAAGCGTATGTAACCTGGCGGCGCCACACCGCCTGTTAGTAGGGAGACACATGAACGTTCTGGTCGTCAACGCAGGATCTTCGACCCTTAAGTATCAGGTCATCGATACCAAGTCCCACAAGGTGTCCGCAAAGGGCTCCTGCGAGCGCGTCTGCTTTACCGGCGGTACCTTCACCCACGCTGCCAACGGTTCCAAGAAGGTGACCGAGAACATCGAGTTCCCCGACCACAAGGTCGCCATCGAGGTCGTCCTGAAGGACCTCGAGGCCAACGGTGTCAAGATCGAGGGCATCGGCCACCGTATCGTTCAGGGCGGTTGGTACTTCGGCGATTCCTCCCTCGTCGACGAGGACGTCCTCGCCAAGATCCGCGAGGTCGCTCCGCTCGCCCCGCTGCACAACAACCCTGAGGCCAACGTTATCGAGTACTGCCTCGAGCAGTATCCCGACCTGCCCAACGTCACGGTCTACGACACTGCTTTCCACTTCAATATGCCCGAGGTCGCCAAGACCTACGCCCTGCCCAAGGACGTCTGCGACAAGCTGCACATCCGTAAGTACGGCGCCCACGGCACCAGCTACCGCTACATCTCCAAGAAGGTTGCCGAGATGACCAACGGCGAGGCTCGCAAGGTCGTCGTGTGCCACATCGGTTCCGGTGCTTCCCTGTGCGCCATCGAGGACGGCAAGTGCATGGACACCACCATGGGCTTGACCCCGCTCGACGGTGTCATGATGGGCACCCGCTGCGGCTCCATCGACCCTGCTACCGTGTGCTACCTGCAGCGCGAAGGCGGCTACACCTTCGACGAGGTCGACGAGATGATGAACAAGAAGTCCGGCCTTTTGGCTGTGACCGGCGGCAAGACCAACGACTGCCGCAACGTTGAGGAGCTCGCCGCTGCCGGCGACCCCGAGGCCCAGCTCGCCTTCGACATGTTCGTCTACAAGATTGCCGCCAAGGCCGCCGAGATGGCCACTTCCATGTGCGGCATGGACACCCTGGTCTTTACCGCCGGCATCGGCGAGCACGCTCCGGCCGTTCGCGCTGGCGTGGCCGACCGTCTGGCCTTTATGGGCGTCAAGATGGACCATGCCCGTAACGCCCTGCGTGGCGATGGCGCTTGGTGCCTGTCTGCCAAGGATTCCAAGGTCAAGATTTTCGTCATCCCCACGGACGAGGAGTTCATGATCGCTTCCGACGTCGAGCGCATCGTCAACAGCAAGTAATTGCAAGAGGGGAGGGGCTGGACGACCAAGTGCCGTTCAGCCCCTCTTTTGCGCTCGTTGGGCGATATGCCTGATAGCTATTTATCAAGATGTGATAACTTCTTATTAAAATGCGGTCGCCTTAAGAGGTCTGCGTCGACCGTATTGCACTGCAAAGGAGTCTCATGAACGTACTTGTTGTCAACGCCGGCAGCTCAAGCCTTAAATATCAGCTTCTGGATACCGATACCCGCGAGGTTTTCGCCAAGGGCAACTGCGAGCGTATCGGCTCGGACATGGGTATCTTTGGTCATTCCGAGAACGGTGGCGCCAAGCAGACCGAGGAGGTTCCCTTCCCCGATCATCGCTCTGCTATCGCTCGCGTGCTCGAGGAGCTCGAGAAGACCGACTTTACGATCGATGGCATTGGGCATCGTATCGTTCAAGGCGGCTGGCACTTCGATGATTCCGCAGTCGTCGACGATGAGGTCATGGCTAAGATCCTTGAGGTGGCCCCGCTCGCCCCACTGCACAATTACGGCGAGGCCGCGGCAATCGAATATTGCCGCGAGAAGTATCCGGAGCTGCCCAACGTGGCCGTCTTCGACACCTCGTTCCACATGACCATGCCCGAGGTCGCCTACACCTACGCGCTGCCCAAGGACGTGTGCGACAAGTACCATGTGCGCAAGTACGGCGCCCACGGTACGAGCCACCGTTACGAGTGGATGATGGCCAAGGAGATCCTGGGCTCGTGCTGCCACCGTCTGCTTTCGTGCCATCTGGGCAACGGCGCTTCGCTCGCCGCCATTGAGGACGGCGTTTGCCGCGATACCACGATGGGCCTCACACCGCTCGACGGCCTGATGATGGGCACCCGTTGTGGTTCCATTGACCCTGCCACCGTGTGCTACCTCCAGCGCGAGGGCGGCTACAGCTATCAAGAAGTCGATGACATGATGAACAAGCAGTCTGGTCTGCTTGCCATCTCGGGTATCTCCAACGACGCCCGCGACATCCGTACGCGCGCCTCCGAGGGAGACGAGCGCTGCCTGCTCGCCTTCGATATGTTCGCCTACAAGGCTATGCAGCAGGCCGGCTCCATGATTGCTTCTATGGCGGGCGTGGATACCATCACCTTTACCGCCGGCATCGGCGAGAACGACTGGTCGATTCGTAAGGCCTTCTGCGACTGCTTTGAGTGGCTGGGCGTGCGCATCGACAACAACAAGAACCGCGAGGCCGTGGGCAACGGCCCGCAGGTCATCAGCGCCGCTGGCTCTTCCGTCACGGTCATGGTCATCCCCACAGACGAGGAATACATGATCGCCCACGACGTCGAGCGTCTGACCAAGAACAACTAACGCGCTCATTTGCAAGTAAACGAAAGGCCTCCAGAGCAACAGCTCCGGAGGCCTTCTTACTAGTAGGCGGAAATTCCAGTCCCAAAGTGACCATCGCCAGCAACGTCTGCGCTTTCAGCAACGGCACCCATCCATTCAGATTCTCAGCCCCAGCTTGTAGCCAAGCCGCCGTCCACTCCAGATGCCCCGATTGCCACGTAGCGGCAGGGACCCTACAGGGTAAACCTCTGAAAACTTTCCGCAGGACGCATGAAACCCCCGCCGCACGAAGTGCGCAGCGGGGGTTTCATGCATGTCCGAGGACGTTTTCAGAGCTTTACCCTGTAGGGTCCCGAGGGGATATGTCCGCTACTCAGCCATCTGAGCCTGGACGGCGGTGATGGCCACGACACCCACGATGTCGTCGGCAGAGCAGCCACGCGACAGGTCGTTGACCGGCTTGGCGATACCCTGCAGGATGGGGCCGTAGGCGTCAGCGCCGGCGAAGCGCTGGACCAGCTTGTAGCCGATGTTGCCGGCCTCGAGGTCGGGGAACACGAGTACGTTGGCCTTACCGGCGACGGAGGAGCCGGGAGCCTTGAGCTGGGCGACGGTGGGGACGATAGCGGCATCGAGCTGCAGGTCGCCGTCGATGGCGAGCTCGGGAGCCTTCTCCTTGCAGAACTTCACGGCCTCCTGGACCTTCTTGGCGACCTCGCCACCGGCGGAGCCCATGGTGGAGTAGGAGAGCATGGCCACGTGCGGCTCAACATTGCCCATGAAGGTGGACCAAGAGTGAGCGGAGGCGATGGCGATCTCGGAGAGCTCGTCGGAGGACGGGTTGATGTTGAGGCCGCAGTCGGCGAAGATCAGCGTGCCGTCGGTGCCGAACTGCGGGGTGTCGGTGCACATCACGAAGAAGGCCGAGACCAGCTTGGTGCCCGGGGCGGTCTTGAGGATCTGCAGCGCGGGGCGCAGGGTGTCGGCGGTGGAGTGGCAGGCACCGGAGACCAGGCCGTCGGCGTCGCCCATCTTGACCATCATGGTGCCAAAGTAGGTGGCGTCCATCACCTGGGCGCGAGCCTGCTCGATGGTAACGCCCTTCTTGGCGCGGAGCTCGGCAAACTTCTGCGCGTACTCCTCGTGCTTCTCGGCATTGCGCGGGTCGATGACGGTAGCGCCGGGAACGTCGATCTCGTCGGGGTTGCCCAGGATGACGAGCTTTGCCAGGCCTTCCTCGATGATTTTGTTTGCCGCGACGATGGTACGCGGATCCTCGCCCTCGGGCAGGACGATCGTCTTAAGGTCGGCCTTGGCGGCAGACTTCATACGGTTAAGGAAATCGCTCATGTTACTCCTTACAAGCGTTTCACTAAGCTCCAGGCGCCCGGCTGTTCACGAATAAACCCGCTGCTAGCGGGTTTACCTTTCAATAATGTACGCCGCGGTGCTTGAGCTTTCCTTGTGTGGCAAGCTCATTATAGGACGCATTAGCGCTATAATCGCTCTGATAAATATGTCTCGAAGAATGTTCGAGAAAAGCCCAGCTAACGAGCACGTGGCTTTTGACAAGGAGTATCGATGCAGATTACCTCTGGCCTGCCTGAAGGCTTTAATGCCGGTGCGTACGACATGATTGTTGTCGGCGCCGGTTATGCCGGTGCCGTTTGCGCCCGCCGTCTTGCCGAAACTATCGGCTATCGTGTTGCCGTTTTGGAGCGCCGTAGCCACATTGCGGGCAACGCCTTCGACTGCACTGACGAGGCGGGAATCCTGGTCCACGAGTATGGTCCGCACATCTACCATACCTTTAACGAGCGCGTTCACAATTTCCTGTCGCGCTTTACCAAATGGACGGACTACCAGCACAAGGTGCTCGCCAACATCAACGGTACCCTTATGCCCGTGCCCTTTAACCATGCGAGCCTTAAGCTTGCCTTTGGCGATGAGCGCGGCGAGGAACTGTACCAAAAGCTCGTGGAGACCTTTGGCAAGGATGTCAAGGTGCCCATTATGGAGCTGCGCAAGAAGAACGACCCGGATCTTGCCGAGGTCGCCGATTATGTCTACGAGAACGTCTTTTTGCATTACACCATGAAGCAGTGGGGCCAGACGCCCGACCAGATCGACCCCTCGATCACCGGCCGCGTTCCCGTCTTTGTGGGCGATGACGATCGCTACTTCCCGCAGGCTCCTTTCCAGGGCATGCCGCAGGACGGCTATACCGCGCTGTTCGAGCATATGCTCGATCACGATTTGATCGACGTATTCTGTGACGTAGACGCCCGTGACCTCTTTGAGATCGACGAGACCACTGTCAAGATCGACGGCAAGGTCTATGGTGGCGAGATCGTCTACACCGGTCCACTCGACGAGCTGTTCAACCTCGACCTGGGCGCGCTGCCGTACCGCACGCTCGACATGAAGTTCGAGACGCTCGATATGGATCAGTTCCAGCCCGTGGGCACCGTTAACTACACCACGAGCGAGGACTATACGCGCATTACCGAGTTCAAGAACATGACTGGTCAGGTCCTGCCCGGCAAGACCACCATCATGAAGGAGTACTCCAAGGCCTACACGCCCGGCTCGGGTGAGACGCCGTACTACGCCATTCTTGAGCCCGAGAACCGTGAGCTCTACGAGCGCTATCTTGAGCGTGTCCAGAACCTGACGAACTTCCACCCCGTGGGTCGCCTGGCCGAGTATCGTTACTACGATATGGACGCCGTGACCAATTCCGCCCTCGATCTTTCGGATGAGATTATCGCCTGCCATGCATAAAGTCATAACATTCGGTATTCCCTCGTATAACGCCGCCAAGGACATGGACCATTGCATCACCTCCATCTTGGAGGGGAGCAATTACGCCACCGATATCGAGATTATCGTGGTGGACGACGGCTCCAAGGACGAGACGGCCGCCAAGGCCGACGAGTGGGAGGCCCGTTATCCTGGAATCATCCGCGCGGTGCACCAGGAGAATGGCGGCCACGGTATCGCCGTCCTCTCGGGCCTGCGCGAGGCGCAGGGCACCTACTACAAGGTTGTCGACTCGGACGACTGGCTCGACGGTGCGGCGCTTTCGACTATGCTGTCGATTCTGCGTGGCTTTGAGGAGCGCGACCAGCGCGTCGACCTGTTTATCTCGAACTACGTGTACGAGAAGGTTTACGAGGGCACGCATACCGCTATTGGCTACAAGTTTGCCCTGCCGCGAAAAAAGATTTTCTCTTGGGACCAGATCGGACACTTCCGTCCCGATCAAAACCTGCTCATGCACAGCCTGTGCTATCGCACCGATGTACTGCGCGAGTCCAATCTGCCCATGCCGGCACACACGTTTTACGTGGATAACATCTACGCATACGTGCCGCTGCCGCGCTGCAAGACCATGTACTACGCCGACATCGACCTCTATCGCTACTTTATCGGTCGCGAGGGCCAGAGTGTCAATGAGGCCACGATGGTCAAGCGCCTGGGTCAGCAGTTCCGTGTAACGCGCATCATGATGGAATCGTTCCACCTGTACCAGGACGTTGAGTCCTCGCGTCTGCGTTCGTACATGATGGGCTACTTCACCATGATGATGGCGATTTGCTCGGTGCTCACCAAGCTTTCCGAGGAAGATTGTGCCGATGAGCGTCTGAAGACGCTGTGGAAGGACCTGAAGGAGTACGACGAGCGCATGTATCGTCGCGCTCGCTACGGCGTGGTCGGATTCTTTACCAACCTGCGTGGACGGGCCGGAGACAAAACCACACTCGGCCTATACCATCTTGCCTCAAAGATCTTCAAATTCAACTAGTGCAGAAACGCTCGGGTAACGGGGACCCCTGGCCCTTAACTTGCTACTTCGAACAGTCCTGTGCAAGACGGAGGCGCCACTGGCGCCTCCTTTGCGTGCGGAACTCGTATCAAGTTAAGGGCCAGGGGTCCTCTGCTATGTCTCGCTTTATGTCAGATAGTCGAATTTGAAGATCTTGGACGCGCGGTACACAGGGGC
This sequence comes from Collinsella sp., assembly GCA_048449885.1. Taxonomy (GTDB): domain Bacteria; phylum Actinomycetota; class Coriobacteriia; order Coriobacteriales; family Coriobacteriaceae; genus Collinsella. The sequence goes on along the minus strand of DBGBJN010000067.1, from coordinate 2,476 downwards.
CTGGGCTGAAAAGAATTTGGTTGGTAGTCGGTCGGGGACGGGCAGGCGTTACGTTTGTCGCGAGTTCCGCATGCAAAGAAGGCCACTTAATGTGGCCTTCGTCTTGCATAGGACTGTAGAGCAGCAAACGTAACGCCCGCCCGCCTCCGACCGACGGTCGAGCGGATTACTTCGCGGCGCCGGGGATGCCGTGGGAGGTTTTGGCGGTTTTGGCTCCGTTTACGATGGCGGCTTGCAAAGCCCTTACGGCGAGCATGCCCAGCAGGTCCAAGGGAACGGCGGCGCTTGCCTGGGCACCAAGTTTGCCGCTGGCGAGGGTGTAGATGGTGTCGCCGTCGTTGGTGGTGTGTGTGGGGCGGATGGCGTGTGCGTAGGCGTCTGCGGCCATCTGGGAGACCTTGGTGGCTTGTGCCTTAGTGAGTTCCACGTTGGTGACGATGCAGCTGATGGTGGTGTTGGTGCGGTCGAGCGGCATCTGCATGGATCCGGCGGCGGCAAAGGCTGCGAGTTCCATGTCGACGATCTGGTCGCTATCGGCTGCGGCGCGCATGCCGGCGACCCACTCGCCGGTGAAGGGGTCGACAACGTTGCCGCAGGCGTTGACCGAGACCACGGCGCCCACCTTGATGGGGCCGAGTGCCACGGCGGCAGCTCCAAGGCCGGCCTTCATGCAGGTGGCAGGCCCCATGAGCTTACCCACGGTAGCGCCCGTGCCGGCGCCTACGTTGCCCTGTTCGAGCTTGGTGGGGGTGTGGTCGAGTGCTTCGCGCACGGCGGCGATGCCGGCCTCAATGTCGGGGCGCACGGTGGGGTCGCCAAAGGCGAGGTCGAAGATACAGCTGGAGCACACGATAGGCACCTGCGTGGGGCCGACGGGAAGGCCGATGCCGCGGCTCTCAAGCTCGCGAGCGACGCCGCTTGCAGCCTCGAGGCCAAAGGCCGATCCACCCGAAAGGCAGACGGCGTGGACCTTGTCGACGGTGTTCTCGGGTCGCAGCAGGTCGGTTTCGCGCGATGCTGGAGCACCGCCGCGAACGTCAACGCCGCCGGTGGCGCCCTCGGGTGCCACGATTACGGTGCAACCGGTGCCGGCCTCCTCGTCCGTATAGTTGCCATAGCAAAAGCCATCGACATCGCAGACGTCAATGGCCTCGAGCAGTGTATCCATGTTTAACTCCTATCGGTTTTCCGCCGCGCCTTGTGCCCGGTCGGGATCCGTACGGTACGCCAAAATTGTAGGCGCCGGGGGATACCCAGCGCCAGATGCAATTACGAGAGTTTTTGAATCGCGCGCGCGACGCGGGCGATGGGTAGGCCCACCACGTTATAGAAGTCGCCCGAAATATCGTGCACGAGCATGCGTCCTCCTGTGCCCTGAATGCCGTAGGCGCCGGCCTTGTCCATGGGCTCACCCGAGGCGACGTAGTGCTCGATCTGCTCGTCGGTGAGCTCGTAGAACGTCACGTCGGTCACATCGACAAAGGACAGGCTTTCGGCGGCATGCGGGGCGGCCGTATCGCCTGCCTTAACGATGCAGACGCCGGTTGCGACCTGGTGCGTGCGGCCCGAAAGCTCACGGAGCATAGTGCGCGCCTCGTCCTCGGTTGCCGGCTTGCCCAGAATCTTGCCGTCAAAGGTGACGATGGTGTCGGCCGCGACCGTCAGCTCATTGGGCTCGGCATACTCGGCAGCAACGGCAGCCGCCTTGGCGCGTGCCAAGCGCTCGACAAGCGTGAGCGGGGCCTCGCCATCAAAGGGCGTTTCGTCGATATCCGCGGGAATCACGCGAATGTTGTAGCCTGCCTCGCGCATCAGCTCTATGCGTCGCGGCGATTGCGAAGCCAAAATCATAGTTGGATGCCCTCGGCGACCTTCTCGACGGCCTTGTCGCCGGCGAGCGTGCGCAGCAGCTCCAATGCAAAGGGGAGGGACTGTGCCATGCCGCTGGCAGTGATGATGTTGCCGTCTTGCGTGACCTTCTCGCCGGTATAGGCGCCTTCGGGGAAGCTTTTCTCAAAGCCAGGGAAGCACGTGGCATGGCGCCCCTCGAGCAGGTCGAGCTCGCCCAGGATAAACGGGGCGGCGCAGATGGCGGCGACGTGCTTGGTTGCGGCGAACTCGCAGACCACGTCGCAGACGCGCTGATCTGCGCGCAGGTTGGTGGCACCGGGCAGGCCGCCGGGCAGCACGACGCAGTCGTACTCGTCAAAGTTGATCTCATCAAAGAGCGCATCGCAGGTCACGGGAATCTGCAGCGAGCTTACGACCTCGCGCGTGGGCATGATCGAGACGAGCGTGGCACGCACGCCGCCGCGACGCATGACATCGACCATGGTCAAGCATTCAATAGTTTCAAAGCCATCGGCGGCGAGAACGGCAACGCTGGGCATGAGGGTTCCTTTCATAGGCGGCATACAATTAGCCGTCTTATACCCCGAAGACCTCCGCTTGCCACGCTCGATTTCCCAATGATTTT
>DBGBJN010000066.1:0-20608 GCA_048449885.1 Collinsella sp. | reverse complement strand
CGCCGGCGCTCATCGAGGCCGAGAACAGGCAGGTCAGGTTCCTGGCCGCCCGGATATCGGAGGCCCTCGACGAGGCCGGGGCCCTCGAGGCCGAGACGGCGGCGCTGCTCGAGGGCGACGAGACCTACGCGTGCCTGCTCACCGTGCCCGGCATCGGCCCGAGGACCGCGGCGCAGCTCGCGGTGTCGGTCGACATCGGGAGGTTCCCGGACCACGACCACCTGGCCTCGTACTGCGGCATAGCCCCGAGGGTGAGGAGCTCCGGCACGTCGGTGAGGTCGGTCAGGGCGTCCAGGCGCGGCGACGCGAGGCTCAAGTCCCTGCTGATCTTCTCGTGCAACAGCCTGGTGAGGTCCTCGGGGCGCTACGGCGAGTACTACCGGGCCTGCAGGGCGCGGGGCATGGGGCACGGGCGGGCGCTCAAGGCCGTCGCGAGGAAGCGGCTCAGGGCGATATACGCCGTGATGCGCGACCGGGTGCCCTACCGGGAGTAGCCCCGACGGTTGACAAAACTATAGGAACACCCAATGGCTATGTCACGGATACGTCAGCGTTTGGTATGCCTGCAATGTGCAGCGCATAAATTCGATGCCGCAGGGCGATGCTGATGCTATAGTTACTGCGGTTAATGAGGGTCAAGAGAAAGGTTACAGGTGAAATCCAAACCTCGACCATACAGTCGATGACCCCATGCAGGTGCTTTTTGCGCATGCACGGGGTGTAAGCGTCGAGCGGCGTGCCGCCCGCGCATGCGTATACATATCCAGAAGCCCCCGGACGTCGCACATGCGGCCGCGTTCGGAGGAATAATGATGGGGAGCACCATTGAATTATCTGAGTGAGATGCTCAAATTGCCGGTCTTGGACGTCGATGGCGAAAAGCTCGGCGTGGTCAACGATTTTGGCATTGCTACCGGCGAAGTTTTTCCGCACGTGACGTCGCTCGCGTTCCGCGGACCCGGCAAGACGCCGTTTATGATCAGCTGGCGCAAATGGGTCGACCGTATCGACGAGACGGGTGTACACCTTAAGACGTCGGCCACCGAAATCCGTTTTTCGTACCTGCAGCCGACCGAACTCTTGCTTGCCCGCGACGTGCTCAACAAGCAGATTGTCGACACGCAGGGCATGAAGGTCGTGCGCGTAAACGACATCAAGTTTTCCATGTCGGGCGAAAACCAGCTGCGCCTGCTGGGCGCCGAGGTCGGTGCTCGCGGTCTGCTACGCGCCATCAGCCCCGCGCTCGAGCATATCGTCGAAGGCTTTATGAAGCACCTGGGCAAGCCACTCAGTGAGGACATCATCGCTTGGTCCTACATGGACCTGCTCGACCGCTCGACCAAGAACATTCAACTCTCGGTGTCGCACAAGACGCTCGGCGAGCTGCACCCTGCCGACATCGCCGACATTATCGAGCAGCTCGACCCGCGCCTGCGTGCGCAGGTGTTTGCACAGCTCGATACTGCCCAGGCCGCCGAGGCCATCTCGGAGTTCGATGACGACGAGCTTATGACCGAGATGCTCGAGGGCCTGTCCGATACCGACGCATCGTCGATGCTGGCCATGATGGACCCGGACGACGCTGCCGACCTGATCGACGAGCTCGATTATGAGAAGGCTGAGAAGCTCCTGCGCCTGATGGGCGTCAAGGAGGAGAAGGCGATTCGTAATCTGTTGGGCTACGAGGACAACACCGCCGGCCGCATCATGACCTCGGAGTTTGTCTCGCTGCCCGCCACGGCGACGGTCGGCGATGCCATCGAGGCGATTCGCAAACTCGACGAGGACTTCGAGAGCGTCTACTACGTCTATACCGAGGACCCGAGCGGCATGCTGACGGGCGTGCTTTCGCTGCGCACGCTGATCGTGGCCGACCGCGACGCCACGCTGGGCCAGCTCGCCTATCGCGATCTGGTCTACGTGTCGCCCGACGAGGACCAGGAAGACGTGACGGACGAGATGACCAAGTACGACCTGGTTGCCATCCCTGTCTGCGACGAGAACCGTCATATCCTGGGTATCGTGACCTTCGACGACGCCATGGACGTTATCGCCGAGGAGCATCAGGAGGACCTGCAGATCGCCGGTGTCGGCTCGGGCGATAGCGCGTCGGACGACTCGACGAACGTGCTCAGCTGGTTCGTGCATCGTCAGTACTGGGTCGTCGTGTGGGGCATCGCCTCGTGCATTATGGCGACCGTGCTGGGGACGGCGCTGGGCTCCGCGCATCTGGTGGTGTTCCCCATGTGCGCCATGCCGCTCGTGCTGCTGGCTGCCTCGCGCATGGTGTCGTTCGTCAAGAACTACTTCCTCGAGTACGACGGTCACGACGACGAGCCCAAACCGTACCTGGGATTCTTCTTCCAGAGCACGGGTATGGGCCTGATCCTTTCGCTTGTTACTTACCTGTGCGCGCAGCTGGTGCGCACTGCCGCGTTCCCCGATGCCACCATGTTTGAGGAGCAGCTCTTTACCGGCTGCTTTAACATCGCTGCCGTCATTTGCCTGGTTGGCAACATGAGCGCTGTGATTTATCTGATGATGCTGTTCTGGCGCGATGAGCACGACCTCAATACGTCGGGTACTGCCATGAACGTCATCGCCGTCATGATCTCGTGTGTGGCGTACTGCATCGCCGCGGTGCTGCTCACCATGTCGGTCATGGGGTAGGTGGTCGCGTGCAAAATACGAAGCAAAAGCCGAGCATCAAGCAAAAGCTGACCATCGCCGCCATCTTTGGCGCCATGGGCCCCGGTCTGCTGGCGGCACTTTCGGGCAATGACGCCGGCGGCATCGCCACGTATTCCAGCGCGGGCGCCAGCTATGGCTATAAGATGCTCTGGATGCTTCCCGTCATGACCGTGCTGCTTATCGTGACGCAGGAGACCGCGGCGCGCTGCGGATGCGTCACGGGTAAGGGCCTGGCGTCGCTCATTCGCGAGCGCTTTGGCGTGCGCAAGAGCGTGCTGGCCATGGCGGCGCTGTTGATCGCCAACACGGCGGTGACCATCTCGGAGTTCGCGGGTATCGCGAGTGGCCTTGCTCTGTTTGGCGTTCCGGCGAGCATCTCGGTGCCGCTCGTGGCGCTGCTGGTGTGGATGCTTACCATGTCGGGCAGTTTCCAGCGCATCGAGAAGATTTTGCTGCTGGTAAGCTGCGTGTTCGTGACCTACATCGTCGCCGCGTTTATGGCCGGCCCCAACTGGGGCGAGGTCGCGGTCGACTTGGTCGTCCCCAATATTCAGAACGATCCCAGCTACGTGTCGCTCGTGGTCGCAACGATCGGTACTACCATCGCACCGTGGATGATCTTCTTGGCTCAGAACAACGTGGTCGATAAGAATGCGGGCGAGGACGACATCGTGCTGCAGCGTATTGATACCGTGAGCGGCTCGATCGCCGCTGATATCATTGCTGGCTTCATTATCATCACGACCGGTACGGTGCTGTTTCCGGCGGGTATTCAGATTAGCGATGCCGCCGATGCCGCCCGCGCGCTGGAGCCCATCGCGGGTCAGTGGTCCACGGTGTTGTTTGCCTCAGGTCTGGTCGCGGCGAGCTTCTTGGCCGCCTGCGTGCTGCCGGGCGTTACGTCGAGTGCTATCTGCGAGGCATTTGGTTGGGAGCGCGGCGCCGACCGCAGCTGGGACGAGGCCCCGGTTTACCGCGGCATCATTACGGCTATCATTGGCATCTCTGCCGTGTTGGTGCTCATGCCTGGCGTCGATTTGTTCCAGATTATGATGACCTCGCAGGTCATCAACGGCGTGCTGCTGCCCGTAGTCTTGGTATTCCAGGTGGTTATCGCGGCGGATCGCCACATTATGGGCGCCAACCGCAACGGCCGCGTATGGAACGTGCTCACTTGGGCGACTATCGGCGTGATTACGGTGCTGACGGTCGTCATGTTTGCGCTGCAAGCGATGGGCTACAGTGCTTAACGCTCACTTTTGGTTCTTAACAGGCCGCCGCCATGGGCTGCGGCCTGTATTTTGTCTGCTATAGAGTGTTAGTTATATGGCAGTGGGCAAAAAATGCCAAATATGAGTACTGTTGCTAAGTGAATAGCATTTACATCCAAGAAGATAATGAACATAACCCATAGTATGTTCATTAAATTGGCTCCAATACGCCTTAAACCAGTCAGGTTGGCTGCTTTAGGGGGTTGTAGGGGATGCTCGGACGTCTTTTTGGGTGGTTTTGCCTGCGACTAAAATGGTAACAGTACTCATATTTGCCCTTTTTTGCCCACGGACCTTTGAGGTCGCGGCGAAAAGGGCTTGTTTTGATTGTTTGGGGCAGGCGCGAGGCGCGGAAACGATGTCTGGAGCGGCGGAGCGGCTTGGAATTCATCCGCAGAGGTCTTCATTGGCCGCGCCAGGAGTGCCTCCAGGTGCCGGTAGTTAAGGAGCGCCCCTAACTGCCGCAGGGGGCGTCGGCCACGGCCGACGCCCCCTGCGGGTGTAAACAGATTTTGCTGCGCGTTACTTGTCGGTGCCCAGCTTGTGCGGCTTGTAGGCGAGGGCATTGACGAGTGCGTCGGCGGCGGACTTGACGGCTGCCGGCTGCGGATCGTTGACATGGTCCTCGGGGTGCACGGGCAGGTCTTTCATGACCGCATCGTGGATCAGGTTGAGGTACTCGGTCACGCCGGTAGTCGACAGGTGCGTGCCGTCGCCGTCGAACAGGTCGTTGCGGTTGGCGCTGTGCCCGTACCAGTCGATAACGCGTACATTCTTGTAGCGCGTGGCGGCGTTGGCGATGGCCTGGTTCGTGGACCCGACCCACGGCTGCGGGCTACGCGTGTTTACAAACACGACAATACGCTGCTCGCCGGCGTCGGCCATGATCGCGTCGACCTGGGCGTCCGTTACCAAACCGTTGGTGCCCAGGGCAAAGACCACGATCTTGCCGGCAAGGTTCTGCTGGATATAGCCCTCAAATGTCGCGCGGCCCGCATCAAACTGGCGGCCCTTTTCGGCATCGATATGGCTGTGCGGGAACACGCCGTCAAAGGAATCAACGGCGCGCAGTGACACGGAGTCACCGATCATCAACAGGTCGTAGGAGCCATCGGGGAAGCCGTCGTTGTCCTTGTCGGTGTCGTCGGCCGCCTGCTGGTCGGTGGGCGCGGTGTTTTCGGCTTCCTTGTTCAGAACTTCGGCGCCCTCGCCGCTCAGCGCAGACGTCTCGGGCACAAAGATCAGACCGCCCAGTGCAACGACCAACACGACAGCGCAGGCTGCGCAGACAGGGACGTGCGCGCGTGCCCAGTTGGCGGGCGTGGTGGTGCCATCGCGGAATTCGGCGACGGTGCGGCCGAAGGCACCCTTCCTAAATGGCGTTTCGATAAAGCGATAGGAACACTCGGCTACGGCGACCACCAGCAGCACCTGCAAAATGTACTGCCACCAGGGCGTATCGTTGATGTTGGCGACCGGGTTCATGAGCAACAGCAGCGGATAGTGCCACAGGTAGATGCTGTACGAGCGTTTGCCAATCCACACGAGCGGCTCGGCGGACAGCGCACGGGCAACCATTCCCTGGGGCTGCACGCAGGCCGCGATGACCATGAGCGTGAGGATGGAGCACAGCAGCGTGCCTCCGCGATACTGGAACGCGGTGTAGCCGTTGGTGAGCGCGACCATGGCGGCAAGGCCAACCAGACCCACGAGGCCCAACACATCGATGGATGCGGGCGAGGACCAAAAGCGCACGAGGGCGCTCGGCTGTGCCGGGGCGGTCTCGGCTGCTTCGTCGGCCTTCTCGCCAGGCTTGCCCTCGGCGTTCTTGCCGTGCTTGGCGGCGCCAGCTAGGCGATTGAGCCCCAAACGACGAGCGAGACGCACCGGCGCCAGGTCGCGATCGGGGATAAAGGCCATCCAGGCACCCAGCAGCAGCGAGAACACACGGGTGTCGGTGCCGTAGTACACGCGGCTGGGGTCGGCGGCAGGGTTATAGAGCACCATCATGGCGATGGCGGAGACAGCAGCTAGGCCCAGAACCACGCGGCGCGTGTTGGGCTTGCTCACATGCATGGATACCATGGCAAACAGCAGTGGCGGCCAAATCAGGTAGAACTGTTCCTCGATGGCAAGCGACCAAAAGTGCGTGAGTGGCGAGGGGTCGCCCAGAGCATTGAAGTACGAGACGTTTTGGGCAATCTGCCACCAGTTGTTGAAGAACAGCAGCGACGGCAGGATGTCGGGGCGCATCTTGGTGAGCATCACGTGGTTAAAGATGGTGCACAGCGCGCAGGTCACCACCACGACGGTCACCACGGCGGGGACCAGGCGACGGATGCGGCGAATCCAGAAGCTCTTGAGGTCGATGCGTCCGGTCTTAGCGACTTCGTTGAGCAGCAGGCGCGTGATCAGATAGCCCGAAAGCACAAAGAAAATCGTGACACCGAGCAGACCGCCCTGCGCCCACGTGAGGTTGAGGTGATAGAGCACCACCGCGACGACGGCAAGCGTGCGCAGGCCGTCAAGGGCAGGGATGTAGCGGGACTTGGGGCGAGCAGGCGTCTGCTCCGCGGCGGGAGTGTTGGCGCGGCCCGCGTTGTTGGCAGAAGTGCGATGGGGGCTCGCGGTGCGTCGCGGCTCGTTGGCACGGCGTTCGCTCTTCACGCGTTCGTGCGGCGCCGGCTCGTTGCCCGTGCGGCGTCGACCGCGCGAGCCCGATTGCGAGAATTGTTCCATAAAACATCATCCAATGACGAGAATAATCAGCACGCCTTCATTGTAGCTGCCTGCTCCTGTGAATGCTTGCTGCTGGCGCAAGCTCAAGCGCGCGTCCACATCAAAGTGAACTAAAGTTATAGGGGGTGCGAGAGTGCACGATCGACGGCCGGCGGTGGGCATAAGGCCCGCAGATGAGGAGGTTTCCATGGCAGATCGCGGCATCGTTGCGGTGTTCGGCAGCATGAACATGGACCTTTCGGTGGCGTGCGAGCGCATGCCGCGCGCGGGCGAGACCGTCGGCGGTAGCGGCTTTATCACCAACGCCGGCGGTAAGGGCGCCAACCAGGCCGTCGCCGCTGCGCGCATGGGTGCGCGCACGTGCATGATCGGCGCTGTTGGGCGCGATACCTTTGGCGATGCGCTTGTGGCAGGGCTCCAGGATGCTGGCGTGGGCGTTGAGTTCGTGGCGCTTCGCGATGACGTGGAGACCGGTACCGCGACCATCATTCGCTGCGAGGGCGACAACCGCATCATACTGTCACCGGGCGCCAACCATGCGCTTGCGGGCGCGGACGTTGCCTGCGCGCTGAGGCGTCTGGTGGCCCATGAGCTCGACGGCGACGCCAGCGAGATTGCCCCGGCTGCCGGAAGCGTCTTTATCGCCCAGGGTGAATGTGACCTTGCAGCGACGGCCGAGGCGCTTGTTTGCGCTCATGGGCTGGGGTTCTATACGGTCTTTAATCCGGCGCCTGCCTGCGAGCTGCCTGCGGAGGTCTGGCCTGCGGTCGACCTGGTCTGTCCCAACGAGACCGAGTGCCAGGTTCTGACGGGCATTCTGCCCACGGATGATGTGAGTTGCGTCGCCGCGCTCAATGCGCTGCTCGACAAGGGCGCCGGCGCTGCGGTCATCACGTTGGGCGGTGCCGGCTCGGTTACGCTCGGCGATGGCGGTGAGCTGCTGCGCATGCTGGCACTTTCGAGTACGGTAGTCGATACCACGGCCGCCGGCGATACGTTTATCGGCGCGTTGGCGGCGGCTCGCCTAGAGGGCTTGCCGCTCTTTGAGTGCATGGCCGCGGGTGCTCGCGCCTCGGCAGTGACGGTGTCGCGCCTGGGCGCTCAGCAATCGATTCCCACGCGCGCCGAAGTTGAACATTGGTTTAGTTAAACGATAAAGACGGAGAAGCGGAGTAGAACAATGGCAATCAAGAAGCTGATCCTTGATCTGGATATGGGTGTGGACGATGCGATGGCGCTGGCCTATGCCATCGCGAGCCCCGAGGTGGAGCTCGTGGGCATCACCACGTGCTTTGGCAACGTGCGCGTCGAGCAATCGGCGCACAACTGCCTGGCGGTGCTCGATCTGCTGGGTCGCCCCGAGGTTCCGGTGTACCTGGGTGCCGACCGTCCTCTGCAGGCGACTGAGCCCTATACGCCGCCGGCGTCCACCGCGCTCATTCACGGCAAGAACGGCATCGGCGGCGCGAGCGTGCCCGCGTCGCCCTACGAGCCGGTGGGGGCGACCTCGGCCGACGGCAACGCTGCGGTCGATTATCTGATCGATGCCGCGCGCACCTATGGTCCCGATCTGGTCTACGTAGCGACTGGCCCGCTCTCCAACCTGGCGCTCGCCCTGGAGCGCGATGCGGCGGCGATGATGTCCATCGGCCGCGTGGTCGTAATGGGCGGCGCCCTTACCGTGCCCGGTAACGTGAGCGCGGGCGCCGAGGCCAATATGGCGAGCGACCCCGAGGCAGCCGACGCAGTGCTGCGCTCGGGCCGTAAGCTCACCATGGTGGGTCTGGACGTGACGCATCGCGTGGTGCTCACACGCCGCGACATTGCCGGCTGGACGGGCTCGGGCACCATGGCGGGCTGCGCATTTGCGAGCATGGTCGAGCACTACATTGGCTCGTACGAGATGAACGCACCCTACCTGGGTGGTTGTGCGCTGCACGATCCGCTGGCCGTTGCCGTGGCGATCGACCCCACGCTCGTAGGTGCGCTCGGCTGCAACCTGCGTGTTGATCTGCTGGGCGAGTACCGCGGTCGCACCATCTGCGATGAGCGTCGCCTGTCCGATCCGGACAAGAGCGCGCTTGTGGCACTGACCGTGGATGCTCCGCGCTTCCTGTCCGAGTTCAAGACGCGTATGGCCCGTGTCCTTGGCTAAGTTGTCTTTTTGGGACGGGGCTTTTTGACTGGTATGATTGGTGCGACCAATCGAACCAGCTAAAAGAGCCCCGTCCCAATTTGACTATCGAGAGGATCTGCCATGGAGCGCATCGCCAGCTTTTCCGTTGACCATCTGCTGCTTGAGCCCGGCGTGTATGTGAGCCGCATCGACCGCGATCCGGCGACCGGTGCTGCCGTCACCACGTTTGACCTGCGCCTGACCACGCCCAACAAGGAGCCGGTCATGAACACCGCCGAGTGTCACACCATTGAGCACCTGGGCGCGACGTTCCTTCGCAATCATGCCGAGTGGTCGAGCCGCATTGTCTACTTTGGCCCCATGGGCTGCCGCACGGGCTTTTACCTCGTCGTATTTGGTGAGGTGACGAGCGAGGAGATCCTGCCGCTCGTGCGTGAGCTGTTCGAGTTTGTCGCCGACTTTGAGGGCGATGTCCCCGGTGCCGCTCCCGAGGAGTGCGGCAACTACCTGGACCAGAACCTTCCCATGGCTAACTGGCTCGCGCGCCGTTACCTCGACCGCGACCTGGCCGATATCGACGAGAAGCACCTGCACTATCAGCAGGCATAAGGGCTTTATCGCCCAAAACGCGCGCATTGGGCGTCTTCGCTTATGCGGGGGCGCCTTTTTGTTGATTGGTCGGGACGAGCGTTCAAAATCGCTCATGTTTGTTCTAGAATGTTCGTATAGTCACATTTACGAACAGGAGTGAACATGCATATCTACTCTGTCAACGATCCCGAGTTCAAGTCCTATGGCAACGTTTGGGATAACGTTCCGTCCGAGCTTACGTCGCCCGTGCTCGAGGCGCTCTCTGCCACGCCCATTCCCGAGGGCAGCAAGTACGTTGCAAGTGCGCCGGAGCTCGAGGACGTCAAGGATGCCGACAAGCTTGGCTTTCTCATGTTTGGTGGCCGTCCCTTCCAGCTCGGCTGGTGCAACGGCCACAATACACGACTCAACTGCCTGGAGTATCACCGCGCGAGCGAATTCAACCTGGGCGCTCGCGACTTTATCCTGCTCGTGGCGCATCGCTGGGAGATCGAGGACGGCAAGCTCGACACCGCGTGCGTCAAGGCGTTTCGCGTGCCGGCGGGTACGGTCGTCGAAGTCTTCAACACCACGCTCCACTACACGCCGTGCATGGTCGACGAAGGCGGCTTCCAGGTGATGGTGGCGCTGCCGGCGGGCACCAACGGCCCGCGCCCCGAGGCCGCAGCCGACATGCCTGCCACCGGTGACAGCTACTGCTACTGGAAGGCCGACAAGTGGGTTCTCTGCCATGCTGACAGCCCCAAGGCAGCCGAGGGCGGCTACGTAGGCCTCATCGGCAAAAACCTCGACATCGCCTGCGACTAGAATCTTCTGTCTCGATCTGTAACATCTAGCGGGCTAAATCGTCTCTACCTGTTACAGATCGAGACAAACTGCAGAGGGCTGCCCGAAAGATCTCAATCTGTAACACCAGGCCCGGTTTTGGCGGCCTAACTGTTACAGATCGAGACAAACCGGGCCCAACCACCACAAAGGTGCCTGTTCCCTTTGTGGTGGTTTGGGCAGGCGGGTATCAGAAAGTGTCAGGCGGGGCGGCTGCCGGGCGCCTGCACGCGAAAAGAAGTATCGACCTGCGTCGTTGCCGTTGAGCGACGCGTTGTTTGTAGGGATACTGAGCCTATGACAACAGCGTGCGAAAGGATTGATGCATGGCTTTCCGTAATGACTTCCTGTGGGGCGGCGCGACGGCTGCCAACCAGTGCGAGGGCGCCTACGACGTGGACGGCCGCGGCCTGGCCAACGTGGACGTGGCTCCGCACGGCCCCGAGCGCTATGCGGTGGTCTCCGGCCAGCGCAAGATGCTCGACTTCGAGGACGGCTATTACTATCCCGCGCAGACCGGCATCGATTTCTATCACCACTACAAGGAGGACATCGCCCTCTTTGCCGAGATGGGCTTTAAGACCTTCCGTATGAGCCTGGCTTGGACCCGCATCTTCCCCAACGGTGACGAGGCCGAGCCCAACGAGGCTGGCCTGGCCTTCTACGAGGACGTATTCCGCGAGTGCCAGGCGCACGGCATCGAGCCGCTCGTGACCATCACGCACTTCGACTGCCCGATTCACCTCATCAAGGAGTACGGCGGCTGGCGCAACCGCAAGCTCATCGACTTCTACAAGAACCTCGCGACCACGATCTTCACCCGCTACAAGGGTCTGGTGAAGTACTGGCTTACCTTTAACGAGATCAATATGATCCTGCACCTGCCGTTTATGGGTGCCGGTCTGGTCTTTGAGGAGGGCGAGAACAAGGAGGCCGTCGAGTACCTGGCCGCCCACAACGAGCTCGTCGCCAGCGCTTGGGCAACCAAGATCGCTCACGAGATCGATCCTGAGGTCAAGATTGGCTGCATGCTCGCCGCAGGTAGCTACTACCCCTACAGCTGCCGTCCGGGCGATGTGCGCCAGGCGCAGCTCGACAATCAGGACAATTACTTCTTCGTCGACGTTCAGAGCCGTGGCTACTACCCGGCCTATGCCGTCAAGAAGCTCGAGCGTCTGGGCATCGATGTGGGCATGACCGACGAGGACCGCGAGATCCTAGCCGCCAACACCGTCGACTTCATCAGCTTTAGCTACTACAGCACCCGCTGCTCTGCCGGTGCCGACAACCCCGATGTCGAGCGTACCCAGGGCAACGCCTTCGCCGGCGCCAAGAACCCCTACCTGCAGGAGAGCCAGTGGGGTTGGGCCATCGATCCGCTGGGCTTCCGCATCACCCTCAACGACCTGTACGACCGTTATCAGAAGCCGCTGTTTGTGGTTGAGAACGGTCTGGGCGCCAAGGATGTTGTCGAAGAGGACGGTTCCATCAACGACGACTACCGTATCGACTACCTGCGCCAGCATATTGCCGCGATGCGCGACGCGGTGACCGAGGACGGCGTTGACCTGCTGGGCTACACCACCTGGGGCCCGATCGACCTGGTGTCTGCCGGCACGGGCGAGATGTCCAAGCGCTACGGCTTTATCTATGTGGACCGCGACGATGCCGGCAACGGTACCCTCAAGCGTTCCAAGAAGAAGAGCTTTGACTGGTACAAGCACGTCATTGAAACGAATGGTGAGGACCTGTCCTAAGGAAGCTGAGACACTCAACCTTATAGTCTCCTAACCAAGGCGCCCGGCGAGTATGTGCTCGCCGGGCGCCTTGCCGTCTGCGGATTTTGGGACATGTGGCCCGCTTTTTGAGCCTGCCTGTCGGTACACTAAAAGCACTATGGGTACCCGCGAGCGACATATCGGCAACGCGGCCGCCCGATCCGCACCCGTGGCGGATCCCAGGGGCGGCAGGCTCTTCGCCATGCCGCGATTCCTTGTTGGCATAACACATCAGGTGTACCGCCACCGCGTCTTTGCTATCGCCGGTGTCATCACCGCGATGTTCCTCATGCTTTTGGCAGTCTTGCCGGCGCTGTTCGCCTTCGACCCCAAACTTTCTAACGCCGTTCCCGCCTATAGCGAGGTGTCCGAAGAGGTCGTGGATGCGCTCGTCCATTCGAGCTCTCTGCCGTTGCTTGTTGCCGCAATTGCATTTTCGATCTGGGGCGTATCGGTCTATCTGCGCTGTTTGGACTATGTGTTGCGCCGCCGTCTTGTTGCCATCGCCACCATCTGCGCCCTGTGGATGATCGAAGTCATTCTCAAGTACAAGTCGTTCACGCCGTTCTATGCCACCGTGCTGTGGTACCTGTACTACGTGCCCATGACGCTCATTCCGCTGCTCTACCAGTTGTGTGGTCTGCGCCTTGCGGGCCTGGAGCAACACCGCCTGGGTCGCCGCTACTGCGCTGCGCTGTGGATTATGGCTATCCTGCTTATCGGATTTGTGCTCACCAACGATTTTCACCAGCAGGTCTTCCACTTTGACCGTACAAGCGACACCTGGAGCAACGATTACACGTACGGCTGGGGTTATTTCGCCGTCCTCGTGTGGACGGCCTTTAACTTTGTGGCCTTTTTTATCCTGGTGGGCCGGTCCTCGTCCTTTCGCATCCAACGTTTCTCGGGCACGGCGGCGCTCGTGCTGCTGGGCGGCGCGTTCTTTGCCATCTCATATGCGTTGCGCGTGCCCTGGGCATGGAGGCTCAACTTCTCGCTCGTCTATTGCGTCTTGTGCGTGGTGGCGATGGAAATCTGTCTCGATTGCGGTGTCGTTCCGTCATATCACGACATCGCCGGCATTTTCGACACCTTGCCGCTTGACCTCAAAGTTCTAACGCGCGACTTGCAGGAAGTCTATGCCACGCCAGTGTCAAAGCCAATGCCGGTGGGCGTGCGCGAGGAGTTGCGGACCCAGGCGCACAGCCGCGCCCATGCCTTTGTCGTGGCGTCCGATCCCGATGTGATGTGCCGTGCCTTTCCACTGCTGGGCGGATCGGCCCTGCTTGCCCAAGACGTGTCGGATCTCAACGAGCTTAACCGTGAACTGGCACATCGTCGTATGGAGCTGCAGCGTCAAAATGAGCTGCTCGCCGCCGACTACGACCTTAAGACGCACCTGGCAGACCAAGAGGCCGAGACCTTGCTGGTCCAAGACGTGGACCAGGCGCTTGCCCGCGCGCTCGAAGGGATGTACGACCTGCTGAGCTCGCTACCGCCGTTGACCGATGAATCGTCTTCGCACGAGCGTTACCGCATGCTGCAGCGCGCCAAGATGCTCGTCGCCTATTGCAAGCGCAAGGGGTCGCTCACGTTGGCACAGCACGGGGAGAGCGGTTTTGATCGCGACCGCATTCAGCTCATTGCCAACGAGCTCGCAAGCGACCTGCGCACCATCGATATCGATTGCGCCTCGATTATCGCCATACGGCGCCCGATGCACGCCAGTACGGTAAGCGCCCTGTACGACTGCGTGTATGACTTTGCGTTTTTTGCCTACACCACCGACCATCCGGCGCTTATGTATCACCTGGGCGATCATGACCGATGCAGTGTCGAGCTGCGTGCCGCGCTTTTTTCCAACGATGATGCAGATCTTTCGCAGACGCCCGCTGCGCAAGAGCTCGAAAGCGCTCTACAAGGGCGCAACGTGGCATACCGCCTTGAGGGCGAGCCCGGCCAGCTGCGCATGATCGTCTTGATGCCGAGGGCGGGTGAGTGACGATGCAGATTTCGCTCATTCTTCCCCAAATCGTTGCGCTCGATGTTGTCTTTGCCCTGGCTGCGTGTCTGCAGACGATCCACGTCCCGCTCATCGCATCGCGCCGTTCGTCCTATAACCGTAAGGTGATTTGCGCCTACGAGGCGAGCCTTGTGCTTCACCTGATGATTTCGGCGCTCATCTTATTCGCGTCGTCTGGCTCGTATCTGGTGGCGCCGCTTGACGTTTGCGCCAGGGCAATGGGCGGATCGCTGTGGCTCAATGCCGTGATCTTTGCCTACGGCGTGGTGCTTATGGTGCACTATCGTCGCCTCGTCATGCTGGCCGAACTGTTGCTCGTTGTCGCCGTGACGCCGCCGGTGGTTTTTGCCATGGGCTCGGCGTGGACCGTTGTCCTTATCGCAGAGGGAGCGTTTTTCCTGTTTCGTTCCATCGCGGCGCTCTTGATGGACGTCCGTAACCGCCAGGAGGATATCACCGCGTTCTCGACGATCGAGACCATCAACGTGATTCCCGTGGGCATCCTGTATCTGGACCCGAGGGGCCGTCCGCTGCTCATGAACCGCTGCATGCGCAAAAACCTAGTGGAACTTCATATGCCCACCGATCTAGGTGACATGAGCGGCACATGGAACGACCTGCGCAAACTCAGCATGCAAATGCCCGAAAGCAGTAGGAACCGTGTGCGGATTAACTTGGATCGTTTTGGTGATGCTCGCGCGGTGATCGAGATTTCTCCCGCCGAGATTCGCCTATTTGTGCACGACGAGGTTATGGTTTCGGGCCGCCTCTTTGAGCGCATTATCGGACTGGACGTGACGGAATACGCACGCGCCTACGACCGCTTGGCGCAAGCAAACCACCTACTTGAGCTTGCGGGCCAAGAGCTCCAGTCCCAGATCGAAGAAGTTAAAAAGGTTGCCGACAATGCGGCCTACCTACGTATGCGCGCCCGCGTTCACGATGTGATCGGGCAGCGCCTGTCCATTCTCCATCGCTATTTGGAGGAGGGGCGCCTGGACGACGAGTCGCTCGAGCAGATTGACCCGTTGCTGCGCTCAATTGCCGCCGATTTGCGCAGTGGCGGTGCCAGCGAGCCTGCAGAGCAGCTGGGTGATATCGTCCATGCTTTTGGCTTGGTGAGTGTGCAGATCGATGTCGAGGGTGCGCTGCCTGAGGACGCGCGTGTCGCCGCCGCATTTTTGCAGATTATTCGCGAGGCCTCGACCAATGCCACCAAGCATGCGCAGGCGCATCGGGTCCATGTGCGCCTGTGGCAGGAGGGGGCGGATGCTGACGGCATCGCGCACATGACGATTTCTAACGACGGGTCCCCGGCCTCCGTATCGTATCGCGAGGGAACGGGTATCCCAGGTATGAGGCATGTCGCACAAGATCTGGGTGGCAGCCTAGAGGTCCATGCCGTCCCTCCCTTTACGCTTGCGGTGTCCATCCCGCTCAACGCCAGCGCCACAGCTCAAAGGAGAAGCTCATGATCCGCGTCCTTATAGTCGAAGACCAGGCCATCCTGCGCGAGAGCCTGGCGCGTTCCGTTGGCGACCAGCCCGATATGACCGTTGTTTCCGCCATTGCCGATGCTTCCGAGGCCTTGGGTGTCGCGCTCAAGGAGCGCCCGGACATGATACTGATGGACGTATGCACCGAGCATGATTCCAACGGCATCGTGGCGGCGGCGCGCATTAAAGAACAACTGCCCGAGTGCCGCGTCATTATCATGACCGGCATGCCCGAGATCACCTTTGTCGATCAGGCCCGCGAGGCGGGCGTCGACAGCTTTGTGTACAAGAACGTCGGTATCGACGAGCTTTTCGCCGTGATGCGCTCCACGTTGGCGGGTTACTGCACGTTTCCCAAGCCGCCCGAGAGCATCTTCTCGGGCACGGCGGCCCTCGACGATGTCGAGCTGTCGATCTTGCGCCTTGCCTGCGAGGGTAAAAGCCGCCGCGAGATCGCGGCCGAGCTGTTTATGAGCGAGGGCACCATCAAACGCCGCATCTCGGAGATTCTCAATAAGACCGGCTACGACAACATCATGCGCTTGGCCGTGCGCGCAGTAACGGAGGGCAGCATCGTTCCCAACATGGAGCGCTAGCGCTCGTTACGCATCGGCATAAAGCGGCGGGGCCGCAGGATCAACTCCTGCGGCCCCGTCTGGCATGTGCGCGGATGTGTCCGCCAATCCGCGGCTATCGGTGTCTGCCGTTACGCGATGGTTGCGCTGTAGGAGGCGACGTCCTCGTAGGAATCGGTCAGGTAGGCATCGATGCCGATGGTCGTGTTGACGAGGTCGTCAAGGCTATCGAGTGTGCCGTTCGAGAAGGTGAACTCTTCGGTGGCGTTGGTGCCGGGCATCAGGTGAGCCGAGAACCAGGCTTCCTTCATAGTGCCGTTGACGTTGGTCTTGCCGGAAGGAGCGTAGAAGGTCAGGTCCTTGTCGCTCTTGTTGGTGATGTTGACGACAAAGCCGATGTCGCCCCAGTCGTCCTTGAATTTCTCGGTGATGGTGATGGTGCACAGATCGTCATCGGCGACGGTGACGGCGGGGGAGATTTCGACGTTCTGGACATCGTCGTCTTCGACGGCCTCATCGATCTCCTCTTCCTTCTCGGCCGCTTCGCGATCCTTCTTCACCGTACCGGACAGGTCCTTATCGGACTTGGTAAAGACAAGATTGCCGTCATCTTCTTCGAGGATGAGTTTGCCGTCCTTGAGCTTCATGTCGTGCGACTCATCTTCGGCGGTGATGGTTACGGTGGTGGCGTCCTTTGCCTCCCATTTAAGGTCGACGACTTCAAGGAACAGGTCGAGGGCGCCTGTACCGTCCTCATCGAGAATCAGGACGCAGTGGACACCCCAATCCTCGAGCATCTTCATGTACTCATCGGTCAGCTCTTCGCCATCCACGGTTCCACCCGAGAGTTCCCAGCTGCCGACGAAGTTGGCCTTGGGGTCTTTGCCGCCGCTGCTGCAGCCCGTCAGGGCAAAGGCGAGCGCCAGGACGCATGTCAGAAATGCGAGTACGGACTTTTTGAACGTTGTCTTCATGGTGTCCTCCTTCTTGTGTGAAAACCCATAGAAGCAAATGCGGGGGTGGCGGATCCCCCGCCAATTACCAGATAGAGGGGCTAGGGCCGGGGCGTTCCGCAGTTGCTGCAGAACTTGCCGCCGTTTTCGCTGCCGCAGTTGGGGCAGAACCACTTGGCCGGTGCCGGGGCGGGTGCGGGACTACCGCACTCGGAGCAGAACTTGCCGGTGTTGGTGGCGCCGCAGCTGCAGGTCCATGCGCCGGTCGCAGGTGCGGCAGCGGGTGCCGGTGCGGGAGTCGGAGCCGGCTGCGGGGCAGTCTGCTGCTGTGCCTGGCCGGCGGCGAACAGCTGGCTGGCGTTCATGCCGCCCATGCCACCTGCCATGCCCATGCCCATAAAGCCTGCCATCGCGCCGTTGGGGTTGGCGGCTGCCGCGCGCATTGCGTCGCTCTGGGCGCTGGCAATGTTGGCGGCTGCCATGGTGGGATCGCGCATGACCGCGGCTTTCTGCAGGTCCTTGATCATCTGCTCGTCTTCTTGCGAGGCGGCGATGGAGTTGACGCCAAAGCTCACAATCTCGACACCACGCAGGTCGCGCCAGTCGGCAGAGAGGACCTCGTTGAGCGCACGGGCGAGCTCGGTGGTGTGGCCGGGGATGGCGCTGTAGCGGATGCCCATCTCCGAGATCTTGGCAAAGGCGGGCTGCAGGGCGGTGAGCAGCTCGGACTTAAGCTGGCTGTCGATCTTGTCGCGCGTGTAGCTATCGGTCACGTTGCCGCATACGTTGGTGTAGAACAGCAGCGGGTTGGTGATGCGGTACGAATACTCGCCGTTGCAGCGCACGGAGATGTCAACGTCCAAGCCGATGTTGTTATCGACCACGCGGAAGGGCACGGGTGAGGCGGTGCCGTACTTGTTGCCGATGATCTCCTTGGTGTTGATGAAGTAGACGCGCTGGTCCTTGCCCGCGTCGCCGCCAAAGGTAAAGCGGCTGCCGATATTGGCGAAGGTCTCCTTGATGGAGTCGCCCAGGTTGCCGCTAAAGACGCTCGGCTCGCTGCCGGTATCGAAGACGAACTCGCCAGGCTCCAGCGCAACCTCGATAATCTTGCCGTTTTGCACCACGAGCATGCCCTGGCCGTCGTTGACGGCGATGACCGAGCCGTTGGAGATGACGTTGTCCTCGCCGCGCGTGTTGGAGCTGCGGCCGCCGGTGCGCTTGCTGCCCTTGCAGGCCAAGACGTCAGCGGGCATCGATTCGCAGTAGATAAATTCCTTCCACTGGTCGGCCATGACGCCGCCGGCAGCTCCCAATCCAGCTTTCAAGAGTCCCATGGTGATCTTCCTTTCTCGTCAAAGGCCGGGTGGTATTGGTCAGGATGGTTAGTCGTCCTTGTCGTCCTTCATGACGACGGTGGTCTCGGTGTGGCTGAAGGTGTCATGCTTCTCGGTCAGGTCGAGCTCGCCACAGTAGCAATCGGCGTGGGTGGCCTCGTTGGCCGTCTTGAGCTGGCCCACCAGCAGCACGTCTCCGATAATCACGATGGTCAGCGGCGCGATGACGTTGATGAGGATGCCCTCGATATCAAAGGCGAGGTAATCCGGATCGAAGGCGTATTCCCCCATAAAGAGAATCTGGGAGAGGATAAATCCGATCATAAAGAACAGCACCGAGGCGATGGCGAGCTTGGGCTTGGAGCAGGGGAGCTCGCCGACCAAGCGGCCGGTCTGACCGTTCATGGCAAACAGGTAGCTCTTGCCGTTCCACGAGGTGGAGAGCATCCAGACGGGGAACAGGGCGTAGTCGCTGTCTTCCCAGGTGTAGTCGAGCTGCTTGCTTTCGACCGTGGCATCGTCGTATTCGTCGACGACGGTCTCGCGCAGGGCCGAGATTGTGCTTTCTTCCATACGGCGTTCGGCGCGCGCCTTGCAGGTCTCGCAGTCCTCGTCGTAACGGTTGGCGATGTAGCCGGGCATATATGCGACCGAGAACGGGCGCAGAGCGTCGTAGTCAAACGGCTCGATGGCATCCATGTGGCCGTCGGGCATCTTGGACGATCCGTCGACGGGCACGCGCTTAAACGAGATATTGCCCTTGCGATAGGCATCGTAGTGGTCGGTGGTCGTGACGGTGCGGTCGGATTCCTCGGTCACGGTCTCGTTGGTCGCGTCAAAGTACACTTCGCCGTCAACGCGGGCGCCGTAGAGCCAAAACGGCACGTAGACACCTTGGACCTCGTCGATGTGGTTGCCGGTGACAAAGCTCTTGGGCAGCAAGATCTTGCCCTTGTAGTGTTCCTTGAGTGCGGCCGTGACATCGTCGCGCCCGAGCTTAAACGGGATCACCAGGTCGGGTGAGAAGTCGCCCGAGAGCTGGCCGGGTGCCACGGCAGAGTTGCCGCAGTATGGACAGGTGGTAACGGCGACGGTGCCGTCCGAGACCAGCTCGGCACCGCACGACGAGCAGATGTAGCCGGCGTTTTGAGCCAGCTCCTGCACGGCATCGTCGACAGCAGGCTTGGGGACCGCGGCTGCGGCATCGGCTTTGGCATCGGCCTTGTCCTGGCGCTCGCGATAGAGGGCCTCGACTTCTTCGACTTCAAAACGCGAATCGCAGTAGTCGCAGACGAGCTTTTGCTCGGCACTGGCAAAGTGAAGGGGGCCGCCACACGCGGGGCACTGATAGTTGACACTCTCGAAGGCCATGATCGGTCCTTTCCGTGCCGGAGACTATGCGCCGATGGCGCCGCCGCAGTATTCGCAGCGCCCGCTGGCATCGGGAATGGTGGTTGCACCACAGAAGGGACAGGTGACCGCGGTCTTGGGGGCCTTGGCGGCCACGACGCTGTCGCGCGTCTCCTGGCGCAGCTGCACCAGCGCATCGCGGACTTCGGTTGCCTGGCGCTTGGCCTCGCGGTATTCGATGGAGCCGCGCTGATCGATGGTGGAGTCGTTCACGCGCAGGTTGATCTCGGTAAAGTACGGCGTGTTGACGTGGATGGTCAGATTAAAGTCGTAATCCAGGTCGTAGCGCGGCGGGTTGTAGCTCTCGCGCTCGCCGTCCTTGGTCTCGCGATAGATCTCGGTGCGATGCTCGTCGATATCCATATCGCAACCGAGTACCTGCGAGAACTCGATGATGTCGGGATTGGCGTCGCGCCAGCGGCTCTGCGAAGTGATGATCAGCAGGCCCGCGTCCTCATCGAGCATAATATTGGTGCGCCCGGCAGAAAGCGTGCGCGTGGGGTTGAACGAAGACAGGCGTTCGGCGTTGGCCTCGCGGTAGGCGAGTTGCTCACGGATGTCGTCCGCGGTGCTGGAGCGATAGCCGTGAAAGTAGGGGGAGAGCTTGCCGGCGCACTCTTTGCACAGGTAGCCTTCATTGATTTTTGTCTTACCTAGAAGTCCCAGCTCGGTACCGCAAATCGCGCACTCTTTCTTCTCGAACATCTTGTCAAAGAAGCCCATGGCTGCCTCCCATCAACTGGTAGCGTGTGTCACTTTTGATGATGGGGGAGTGCGCGATC
>DBGBJN010000065.1:0-5155 GCA_048449885.1 Collinsella sp. | reverse complement strand
GTCGCCCAGCTCCTGCGTGTGCTTGAGCAGCTCGTCGAGCACGCCAGCCAGCAGCGCGCGCGAGTGCGTCACGACATGCTCTTCGGTATCCTCGCCGCGCTCCACACGGGTCATGTCGCCATCGAGCTCGCTGGTCATATCAGGGCTCGTGATGCGCGGGGCAAACTGCGACAGTGCATCGATAATGGCGATGCCCAGCTGACTCGGCTCCACGGGATCGTTTTTGAGATAGCGCACGGCGTACAGGCGCTCGATGATGCTCGCGCGCGTGGACTTGGTGCCCAGGCCGCGCTTTTCCATCTCCTGCACGAGCTTGCCCTGGCTGTAGCGCGCGGGCGGCTCGGTCTGCTTGGCCTCGAGCTTAATGTCGAACACGTCGACCGTATCGCCCTGCTCCAGCGGCGGCATCCGCTCGTCGCGCTTGAGTCCGTACGGGTACGCCTCGCGGAAACCCGGGGTCACGAGCACATCGCCCGAAGCCACGAACGGCTCACCGTTCACGTCGAGCTCGAGCTTAGTGTTTTCGATGGTCGCGGGACCCATAAGCGTCGCTAGGAAGCGGCGGGCGATGAGGTCGTAGAGCTTGCGCTGGCCGCCGTCGAGCGTGGACGGATCGCCCTCGCCCGTGGGATAGATAGGCGGGTGGTCGGTGGTCTCGACCTTGCCGCGCGTGGGCTTCATGGGGCCGGCGAGGACCTTTTTGCACACGGGCGCCAGCGCCGGGTTGATCTTTGCAAGGTCACTCACCACAGCGCCCAGATCAAGCGTCGCGGGGTATACGGTATTGTCGACACGCGGGTAGCTGATGAGGCCCGCCATGTAGAGGGACTCGGCGATGCGCATGGTACGCGCAGGCGAGATACCCTCGGCTGCGGCGGCAGCCTGCAGCGAGGTGGTCGCAAACGGCGTGGGCGGCTGCTGCTTGCGCGAGCGCTTGGTCACCGCGGCGACGGTTGCCGTCTTGGCACCGTCAACGTGACCGTACGCCGTCTCAGCAGCATCCTTGTCGGTAAAGCGCGCCGTCTTGTGCGCGATCTTAAAGCGGTCGTCCTCGGCGGCGCTCTGCGCGGCGCCCATGCCGCGGATCTGCCAATAGTCCTCGGGCACAAACGCCATGCGCTCACGCTCGCGCTCAACCACCAGGGCGAGCGTCGGCGTCTGCACGCGGCCGGCGGAACGCACGTTGCCAAAGCCGCCGAACTTGGCGAGCGTCAGGTAGCGCGTGAGCACCGCGCCCCAGATAAGGTCGATGTGCTGACGACTCTCGCCAGCGTCGGCCAGATTCTGGTCGAGCGTGACGAGATTATCGAAGGCATGCGTGATCTCGGCCTTGGTAAACGAAGAGTACTGGGCGCGGGCGACCGGCAAGTCGGGCGCAACCTCGCGCACCTTGTTGAGGGCGTCCGAGCCGATCAGCTCGCCCTCGCGATCGAAGTCCGTGGCGATGATGACACTGTCGGACTTCTTAGCCAGGTTCTTGAGCGAACGAATGAGTTCCTTCTCGGCCGGTAGTTTAATGACGGGCGCCCAGGTGAGGTAGGGCAGGCTCTCGAGCTTCCAGCCCTTAATGGAGATACCGTCGGCAAGGAACGGCTTGCGCTTGGTGTCGTATGGCGGACGGGCCAGACCGTCGGGTATGTCGACCGGCAGCATCTCGCCGTCCTCGGTCACCGAATACCAACCCAGCTTTTTATCGAACAGCACGCTGTCGCAAAAATCGGGCGCTAGGATGTGACCGGCAAGGCCGATGGTCACGCACTCCTCGCCCTTCCACTCAAAACGGTAGATGGCGGTGTTGTACACCTTGTCCTTTTTGGGTTTGCCTGTGGACAGACGCTCGGCGATCTGACGTGCGGCGTCGTTTTTCTCGGCGATGATGAGCTTCAAAAGAGGCTCCTATCTCGTGTCTCTGCGGCTACGCCCACCTGTATGGCGGCCGATTTACGCCCTTGCTTGCTCAATCTGCCCGATGAGCCAATCGCACCAGGCATCCATGCCCTCGCCCTTGCGCGCGCTCACGGCAAACCGCGGCGCCTGCGGATTGAGGTCATCGAGTGTCTTAGTATACCTATCCATGTCAAAATCGAAAGCCGGAGCCACGTCGACCTTGTTGAGCAGCTGCGCGCCGGCGTGTTGGAAGATGCCCGGGTACTTGATGGGCTTATCGTCGCCCTCGGGCACCGAGAGGATCATGATGGACAGGTTCTCGCCCAGGTCAAAGTCGACCGGGCAGACTAGGTTGCCCACATTTTCGATAAAGATGACGTCGATGTTCTCCAGACCGACGGCCTGGTCGAACGCGTCAACGGCCTCCATGATCATGTTGCCCTCGAGGTGGCACAGGCCGCCCGTGTTGATCTGGATGGCGGGCATGCCGGCTTCCTTCATGGTGATGGCGTCGACGTCCGAGGCGATATCGCCTTCGATGACGGCACAGCGCAGGCCAGCCTTGTCGCGCAGGCGCTCGTTAGTGCCCAGGATCGTGGTGGTCTTGCCCGAACCGGGGCTCGACAAGGCGTTGATCACATAGGTGTTTGCCTCATTAAATCGCTGACGCAGCTGATCTGCCAGGCGCTCGTTGCGCGACAGAATCGGCGATGCGATATCAATCGTTTTCTCAGCCATACTTAGCGCTCCTTACTTTGGCCCCTTTATACCCCATCACCAGATGGCTAGCGGGCTAATCGTCGGGGGTTTCGATTTCGATACTCGCGATATCGAGCTCGCGGCCGTGCAGTAGGCGCACGTTGGCACCACCACACTGGGGACAGCGACAGTGGAAGCGATCGTGGTCGAAGACCTCGCCGCAGTCCAGGCATTCACTTTGTGGGTGAATCTCCTCAACCGCGAGCTCGCAGCCCCGCGTGAGCGGGTCCTCGTCGCGAAACGTCTCCCACGCAAAGTCGAGCGCCTCGCGCACGACCTCGGTCATATCCCCGATACGCAGCGTTACCAAAACGGCGCGCGAGGCCCCCGCCCCACGCGCCGCGCGAATCACTGTATCGAGTATGCCGTTGACAATGCCAACCTCGTGCATACCGATTTACTCCTCGTCGTCCTCATCGTCCGAGAACAGGTCCAGACGGCTCACAAACAAGCCCTCCTTGCCCTCGCGCGCGGTAATGACCACGCGGGCAATGGCGAGCGAAATCTCGTAGAGCGAGAGCAGGGCACCATACATGAGGCCCAGCGTAACGGGCGAGCCGTCGGGCGTAATCACAGCCGAGCCCACAAGCAGGCCCACGTACACGTAGCGCCAGGCGCCGCGGAAGGCCGCGTAGGACACGATGTGGAAGACGGACAGGTAGAAGATGATGAGCGGCAGCTCAAACGCCACGCCAAAGCCGATCATAAAGAGCAGCTCCATGTTGACGTAGTTCTCCAGATCGGGCAGCGCCGTGGCGACGGCCGAGGTCTCGCCGATAAGCCACTCAAAGCCCGCAGGGATGATGATGAAGTAGCAGAAGATGGCACCCAGGAAGAACAGCACCGTCGAGGCGAGCACCGTGGGCACGACCCATTTGCGCTCGTTGGGACGCAGTGCCGGCAGGAAAAATGCCAAGATCTGCCAGATGATCATGGGCGTGCACATGACAACGGCCATCTTGATGGCCAGCGAAAAGCGCAGACCAAAGCCGCCGAGCGTGGTGGTGATGTAAAACTTACCGTCCGGCACAAAGGAGCGGATGGGGTCTTCCAGGATATCGAGTACCACGGGCGTGGCGAAATACAGCACGATGGCGGCGGCAAAGACTGACACAACCACGATAGTCAGGCGGCGACGGAGCTCTCCCAGGTGATCGAAGAGCGGCATACGCGCAGGTCCGATAGGCATCACTCATCGCCTCCCTTCGGGGCATCGGCGGCAGCGGCGTCGTCCTCGGCCTCGAGCTCGCGAGCGAGCTGGTCGACGACGGCCTTGCGCTTGCGGGGACGACGGGCGTAGAGGTCAGCCGTCGTGGGCTCTGCCGGCTCGGGCTCGGACTCGGGCTCTGCAGCAGGCTCGGGCTCGACGACAGGCTCGGCGGCAGCGGCAGGCTCGGCGCCCTCGGCCTCGGACTCCTCAGCAGCACCCTCGCCCTCGGCGGCAGCCTCGCTCGCGGCCTTCTCGGCAGCAAGACGGGCGCGACGCTCGGCAAAGGTCTCCTTCTTGGCGGGCGCTGCCGTCTCGGCGGCATCCTCGTCCGCATCGGAATCGTCGTCGGTCGCAGCAGCCTTCTTGGGCTTGACCGGGGCCGACGCGGCCTCGCTCACCGGATCGATAATCTCGGACTGAACAACGGCCGTCATCTTTTCCTGCGTCTCGCGGAACTGACGGATGGCACGGCCGATCGTGCGGCCCATCTGCGGGAGCTTATCCGGGCCAAACAGCAAAAAGCCGAAGACCACGATGATCGCGAGCTCACCCTCTCCAATACCAAACACACATACCTCCAAGGCTCGATGTGAGTCGAGCCCGCACCGCGCCATTCGGCCGGAACTCGTCTATTCATTCGGTCAAGTATAGCGCCCGGACGCCAAAACGTCCGAGCGCATCACAAACATATGCCAAACGGCACGCCCCCCTTTGGGGCAGGGCTTATGCCGCCGTGATCGAAATCTCCTGGTCGACACCCAACAGCTGAACCACGCGCATCACCGGGGGCTGCACATTGGTGCAGCTAAAGCGCTTGCCGTGGTCGACCGCGTGGTGCGCGGCGCCCACGAGCACGCCAATGCCCGTCGAATCGATGTAGCTCACCTGGGCAAAATCGAGCTCAACGGCCTCAGTGGGCTGCTCGAGCGCCAGGTCGATGGCATTGCGCAGGCTATCGGCGTTAGAGATATCGATCTCGCCAGTCACCTTAATGGTGTAGAGCTCTGGCGTGGGGTTAGTGGAAATACCCAAATCCATGTATACGCTCCTTTATGTATCGAAAGTGCGGATAGTACGGGAAGCCGCGCGTTAGGCGCGCTCGGCACGCGCAAGCTCGGCAGCGACAAGCTTGACGGCCAGCACCAGCACATCGAGCGCGGCCTCCAGGTCCTCGACCGTGGGATAGCTCGGCGCGATGCGGATGTTGGTGTCGCGCGGGTCCTTGCCATAAGGCCAGGTGGCACCAGCCGGCGTGAGCTTGACGCCCAGGTCGGCGCAGAGCGCGGCGACCTTCTGGGC
>DBGBJN010000064.1:0-5176 GCA_048449885.1 Collinsella sp. | reverse complement strand
GCCGAGGGCACGCCCGAGCAGATCGTCCCGGCCCGTTGCTTTGAGGGCAACCGCCCGACGACCTCGATCTTCGGCGACACGCTGACCCCGTTTGCGCTCGGCGAGCTCATCGCCCTGTACGAGCACATCACGTTTGTCGAGGGCACGGTCTGGGGCATCGACTCCTACGACCAGTGGGGCGTCGAGCTGGGCAAGCAGCTTGCCAAGCAGATTACCCCGGCCTTCCACGACGACGCCGCCAAGGCCGAGCAGGACGCTTCGACCCAGGCGCTCATCGAGTTCTATCGCGCGCATCGCAAGTAGTCGCTGCTGTTAACGCATCGCGCCTTATAGTCAGGGGCCCGTATCCTATCGGATGCGGGCCCCTTTGCTTTGCCGTAGTCCCGGGGCGCACGGCCTTTGTGGAACATCGCCGGGGCGCCGCGCGCCGCGAGAACCCTGCGCCTAGATCTCGGTCTCCGCATGGCCTCGCTGCGCCTCGGGCAGCTCCCCGTAGAGCGGATGGTCTTCGAGCCTAAAGCGCTCGACCTGTTCGGGAGTGCGACCGCGTACAAAGAGCCACGGGCGATCGATCGGCGTCGCCATGAGCGTGCTGGGCAGCGCGTCGGCGCGGTCGGAAAACACCCGGGCACTCTCGGGATCCTGGAACGCCAGCACCAGATGCGTGTCGCAGTTGCCCATGATGGAGCGTGCGCGTGCCTCGCCATAGAGCGCATCGAGCTGGTTGGTCGACTGCAGCAGCAGCGTTGCCCAGATGTTGCGGCTTCGGATAATCGAGAGCACGTTGTCGATCTGGGGGATCTGCAGATTTGCGAAGTCATCGAGCATAAAGCGCACGGGCACGGGCAGGCTGCCGTCGGGCTGCCTATCGGCCTCACGAATGAGGCCCATAAACGCCTGCGAAATAAAGAGGCCGGTCAGCGGATCGAGATTGCGGTCAATATCGCTCACGGTTACAAACAGGGCGCAGGGGGTGTGTCCCATGGAAGCGAAGTCCACCTGATGGCACTCACGATAGAGCTGTGCCGCACCGTCGAATCCCAGACACATGACCTTTTCGGCAAGGATGCCGACGATGCTCGCGTGCATGCGCTCGGCATTTTGCGTAATGGCGTAGCGCCGCCATAGCGAGAGGGCATAGCTTTGGGGGTCGGTCGTGATCAGATCGTCAAACAATCGGGCCGTGGCACCGTCCTGCAGGTGCTCGATCAGCTTGATGACCGAGCTGATCGTCTGCTCGTCGGCGGGTAGCTGTTCGGTGACGTAGGCGATAAGACACGACAGCAGGTTTGCCGCCGCATGATCCCAAAAAGGCTGGTTGTTGTCCTCGATGGGGCAGATGGCCTTTGCCACCGAGAGGATGTCCTGCTGGTTGGGCCTGCCGTCTGCCTTGCGGCGAATGTGCCTCAGGGGGTTGTAGCCGCAGCGCTCGATGCCGGGCGCAAGGGCCGGGACGGTGTTGAGGTCGGCGAAGTTGAGACATTGCACGCGGTAACCGTGGGCTGCCAGCACGGGTCCCACTTCGCGACAGAGCGTGCCTTTGGTGTCGAGCACGATGTAGCTTGCGTTCATTTGCAGCAGGTTGGGCTTGAGGACGTTTCGGGTCTTGCCGGCTCCCGAGGGGCCGATCACAAGTGCGTTGTTGTTGAGTCCCGTTTGGCGGGTGTCGCAGGAAAGCGTTCGATCCTTGGCGAGGATGGTGGACGATGCGGACTCAGATGCGGCGAGGCGGCTGGCGAGGTTAGACATGGGCGACCTCCTTGGTGGTCGAGAGGATTTCGTGGGCAAAGCCGAGCTCGACGGCGCGCTCGGCCGAAAGGTAGGTGTCTTTTGCAGTGAGGGACTGGATGCGCTTGGGCGTGAGGCCGCTGCGGTCCGAGAGGATTTGCGTGAGGGTCTTGCGGGCCTGCATGAGACGCCGGCTGGTTTCCTGCAGCGCAAGTGCCGAGCCGCCTGCCCCCTGGGGGATCAGCGGGTCGTGAATCATGAGCTCTGCATGGGGCGCCATACGGCGATCGTCGCCGCCCATAAAGATCACGGCGCCCATGGACGCGGCGAATTCCAGGCAGACGGTGCGGATGGGGCACGATGCGAGGCGCATGGCGTCATAGATTGCAAGACCCGATCGCACGCTTCCGCCGGCGCTGGCGACAAATATGGTGATGGGGCGGCTGGGGTCGGTGGCATCGAGCAGGCGGATCTGCTGGCATAGGTCGTGGGCCATCGGGGTTTCGATGTTTCCCATGACGGAGAGCTCGCGACGGGCGAGCATCTCATCGTAAATGCTGGTGAGCGTGATACCTCGGGCGGATTCACGCATGGTGAGGGGGCTGATGATGGGGGAATGATTGGTGTCCATGAGGACTCCTTTCTGTTGGTTGTGTTGTGGAATAGGATTGTTGCCCGCGGAGGGGCTGGCGGGCTACAGGGTTCGTCCGAGCCTGAGATCGAGCTCGGTTGTGGGGCAGACTGCCTGTTCGTGCGGCTCGCAAGCGCCAAGGGCTCCAAAGCGATGGAGCGTTGCGACGGGCGTGGTGTAGGCGAGCCGCAGCTGATGCTCGGCAGGGGCACATCCGTCATTTTTGTAATGAGCCGCGTAGTACTGCGCGATGCTGGCGTTCATCTCGCTGCCATTGCGATGGCGCTCAAACTGGCGTCTGCAGGTCTCGATGATCTTTGCTACCGACTTGGGTGCCGTCGCGGGAACAAGGGCGAGATAGCCCTCAAATAGCTCGTTGATGCTCAGGAGGCACAGCAGGTCGATCAGCGTCCTTATGGCTGCTCCCTCGGCAGAAAAATGCGCGGTCATGCGGTTATATCGGTTGCGGTCGACGATGGCCGCATGGGGTCTTGGAGTTTTCTGCCCCGTGGTCCCGGGCTTTTGCCGCGCCTGTGTATTGAGCTCGACGTTGCAGCGCTTGAGGCCGTCCAACGGAAGGAACAGTGCGGTGCGCAGGGTGTTCCGCTTGCTTTCGAGTTCATGACGCTCGTCGGGTTCCCATTCGAGCTTGAGTTTCGTGTCGAGCGCCGTAAGCATATGGGCTAGGCAGCCTACGGTAAGAACGTACGAATCGTTGTCGCGTTTTGGGGCATAGGGGTCTGTCAGCTTGCGAATGTCGGGGTCGCCCATGATCTTTGTGCAGCGCTTCAGCAGTTGAGGGTGGTCGGCCAAGATCGTCGCGAGCGGTAGCGACGCGTAGTTCTTGATGGTCGCGGCGGCAAAGGCGGCGTCATATTCGTTTGCATATGCTCGCTCAATTCGGGCATCCAGAATGCTTTTCTTATCGCCGTCTTCAGCGTGGTGGTTTGTCATAGCTTCTCCAATCGGTTGATGTTCGTGCTGTTTGTTGATGTGTTGGTTGTCGTGAGTGATGTGCTTGCCGTGGGTGATGTGCTGACGTTGGGGTGCTATGCGGTTTTCAATGAGCCCGTGAGGCAGTTGCTGCAGGGGCGGGATGGAACGGCCCATGCAAGGCGGAAGGCATCGTGCTCAAAATCGAGACAGCAATGCCCTGGGTGCCTCACATGTGGCAGTTACCTCATTAAGTTGTCATTGCGTTTGGGGTTGTACTTTGCCGATCTTCCTTCTCTTACACGCTAAAACTCAAACTTCATATGCTCGATCTACTTAAAACCGCAACGGCGGTCTTTTATCAACTTATATGTCGGAACGCGTCTTTGCAAGTACTTTTTTGCCTTTGTTTCAAATGGGGTGGTTTTGCAACCGTCATACGCGCGCTGTGCGAACGTGCCCCGGCTCGGATAAGATAGTGCGCGATAAAAACGATGCAAGGAGGCACATATGGCAATCAAGGCCATCGCAATGGATATCGACGGTACGCTCACCAACGACCAAAAGGTCATTAGCCCGCGTACGCGCGAGAAGCTGCTCGCGGCGCAGGAGTCGGGCATTAAGCTCATCTTGGCTTCGGGTCGTCCCGCATGGGGGCTGCACGCCTTGGCGCAGGAGCTCGACCTTCAAAACCATGACGGTCTGCTAGTTGCCTTTAATGGCGCGCATGTGGTCGACGCTCAGACCGATGAGGTCCTTTTTGACCAGGCCATGCCGGCTGACGAACTGCACCGTCTGATTGATCACCTGCAAAACTATGATGTGATCCCCATGATCTCGCTCGGGCGCGACCTGCATGTAGAGGACTCGTATCGCTGCATGATTACACTGCCGGACGGCTCGCAGAAGAATATCGTCAAATACGAGCGCGATGCCTGCGACCTTAAGATCCGCGAGGTCGAGAGCTTGCATGAGGTCGTGGACACTTATCCCGTAGACAAGCTGCTGACGGCAGGCGATCCGGCCTACCTGCAGGCGCATTACGAGGAGATGTATGCGCCCTTTACCCAGACGCTTTCGGGCATGTTTACGGCCGACTGGTACTTTGAGTACACGGCGCCTGGTATCGACAAGGCCCGCGCGCTCGAGGGTGCCCTGCCCAAGCTCGGCATCGATGCCAGCGAGGTCGTCTCGTTTGGCGACGGCCAGAACGACAAGTCCATGATTGAGTGGGCCGGCACCGGTGTTGCCATGGGCAACGCCGTCGATGAGGTCAAGGCTGTAGCCCAGATGGTGACCGCCAATAATAACGAAGACGGCATTGCGGTGGCGCTGGATAAGCTGCTGGGTTAGAATCGCCGATAGTGCATGGCTCGGGCGTCCGCTTGCGGGCGCCCTTTTGTTAGGGAGGGTGCCGTGTCCGCATTTCCGTTCGACGCCGTTATCTTTGACATGGACGGCGTGATTGTCGATACCGAGTATTACTACCTGGGCGAGACTGCCGCGTTTGCCAAGGAGCTTGGGCTTAACCTGACTCAAGAGGAGTTGAATGGGCAGGTCGGTACTTCGCACCAGTTCTTCCTGCATATGCTGGTCGATTGGTTTGAGCGCGCCGGTAAGGGGCATTTCACTGGCGAGGAAGCGTTGGCCCGTTGGAACGAGTGGGCGCATAAGCGTCCGCGCGACTATCAGGCTTTGATTAACCCAGGCGCCGTGGATACGATTCGAGAGCTGCCGCGCCGCGGCGTTCGCGTGGCGCTTGCCAGCTCGTCTCCCATGGATAGCATCGAGGAAGTGCTCAACGCATGCGGGCTGTCGGATGCCTTTGAGTATGTGGTGAGCGGCGAGCAGTTTAAGGAGAGCAAGCCCGAGCCCGACATCTAC
>DBGBJN010000063.1:0-2029 GCA_048449885.1 Collinsella sp. | reverse complement strand
GAGCGCGCCGTTCCGGGCAAGCCCGCCGCTCCCATTACCGAGGTCGACACGGGCATTGCCGCGCAGACGATGATGCTCGCCGCCCGCAGCGCCACGCCCGAGGTGGCAGCCTGCATGTTCAAGGCCTTTACGCCCCACGCGATCGATGCCATGGGGCTCGATAACGACAAGTATGAGCTCAAGCTGATCATGGCGTTTGGCGTTCCGGCCGAGACACAGGTGATCGATGCGATCGATTCCAACCCCGACGGCTCCATCAATTATTGGCGCGACGAGGCGCGGGTGCACCACGTACCCAAGCGTCCGCTTGCCGACGTGCTGCTGTAGTTGTGCGTCGTTGCGGTGCAATCCGGCGGCAAAATCACCACAAAGGCTCCTGTCCCCTTTGTGGTGGTACGAGGGGAGGGTGTGTGGCAGATCTGTATTTGGTGCGGCATGGGCAGACTGAGCTCAATGTGCAGAGCATTTTGCAGGGCTGGCACGATTCGCCGCTTACGGCGCGCGGGCGTCAGCAGGCGCTGGCGACGCGCGCGGCGTTTGAGGCGCGCGGCGTGGCCTTTGACTATGTGTATTCCTCGCCGTTGGGCCGGGCGCGGCATACGGCCGAGCTTATCGTTGGCGAGGGCCGTTCCATTGAGCTGGTCGATGACCTGCGTGAGTGGCATTTTGGCTCGCTGGAGGGCACATCAAATCGCGAGATGCCGCCGCAGCCCTGGGGCGATTATCCGGTGGCCTTTGGCGGCGAGTCGGAAGTGCAGCTTCAGTCGCGCATGGTCGCGGCGCTGTCCCGCATCATGGCCAGGCCGCAGCACGACTGCGTGCTGGCGGTTTCCCACGGCTCAGCCTGCCAGGAGTTTCTTGAGTATGTGACTGGCGAGGGGGAGCTACCCGACAACGGTGCCGTGCTTCATTTTGGCTATTGCGACGGGGCGTTTTCGCTCTTGGGTTGGTAACGAACGAAAGGACCCCTATGAATAAAGATCTGTATCTGGTCCGTCATGGACAGACGATATTCAACCTTAAGCGTATCATTCAGGGGTGGAGTGACTCGCCGCTTACGCAGTTGGGTTGCGACCAGGCGGCGCGCGCCGGCATGTTTTTACGTGCGCGTGGCATTGAGCCCGATCATGCCTACACCTCCACGCTTCATCGCACCGAGCAGACTATCGCCAACTTGTGGCCGGGCTTGGCGTACGAGCGCCTGGACGGCCTGCGCGAGTGGTTCTTTGGCGACTTTGAGGCCGAGCGCGTGGTGCTCATGCCCGAGCGCCCGTGGCGCGACTTCTATTGCCAGTTTGGCGGCGAGGGCCAGATGCAAGTGCGCGAGCGCATGGTGGCGACGCTGACCGAGCTTATGCAGCGTCCGGACCATACGTGCGTGCTCGCGGTAAGCCATGGCTCGGCTATCAAGGAGTTTATGGATCACGTGAAGGGTGCGGCGGCCGACGAGCGCGATCGCGTGCCGGGCAACTGCGCGGTGCTGCACTTTGCGTTTGACGACGATGCCGGTACGTTTGAGCTGATTGAGATTTTTACGCAGGAGGATTACGCACGCGAGCTGGGGCTTGAACCGCTCGTGGCGGCAGCAGGCCCGCAGCGGGGATAACGTGAGCGTGGCGGCACGGGT
Source organism: Collinsella sp. (assembly GCA_048449885.1). Classification (GTDB taxonomy): domain Bacteria; phylum Actinomycetota; class Coriobacteriia; order Coriobacteriales; family Coriobacteriaceae; genus Collinsella. The sequence goes on along the minus strand of DBGBJN010000063.1, from coordinate 402 downwards.
CGCCGGCATAACTTCTCGACGCAAAAGGGGCGGAGATGCATGTACCTGCTGCATCTCCGCCCCCTGTTTGTTGAGCTGCCGATTTTTGTGCTGGACGATCTGGTCTTGCTAGAACCGCGCGACTTGGTGCGTGAGCAGACCCGCCGGAACCTGCGGCGCGCCGCCGCTGACCTGCGCGGCGGGGAAGAGCGCAGCTACGGCAAAGTTGAACGGCTCCTTGCCGGTGTACGTTCCGGCGGCACGGGCCTCATCGGCCAGCAGCTGCGACGCCCCGGCCAGCGCGGCAGCGTAGGCGGGGTCGTCGGCCAGTGCCGGCTCTGGTACTTGGTCGAGCATGGCACGGATGGCGGCAACAGCGTCCTCGCGCTTGACCTCCCACACGCGGTGCGTAATGCCCGCGGG
>DBGBJN010000062.1:0-2120 GCA_048449885.1 Collinsella sp. | reverse complement strand
AGAAAGAGTCCAATGGCTTCCACCAACTCCAACAAGGGTCGCGCCGTCGTGCTTTCCGCCGCGTGCGTCACCATGTTCTTCATCAGCTCCATCGCGCTGTATTCCGTCGTGAGCAAGAACCTGCTCGCCGTCTACCCCGAGTGGTCCAGCGCCCTTACCTGGGCTTTCCCGGTCTTCCAGACCATCATGGCCGTGACGGGCATCTTCGCCGGCCGCATCTCCGACAAGATCGGCCCGCGCAACGTCGTGATCGCCGCCGCCGTGTGCTACGGCGTGGGCTGGTTCATGTCCGGCACCGTCACCGAGCCGTGGCAGTTCTACCTGTGGTTCTCGCTCGTCGCCGCCATCGGCAACGGCCTGGGCTACAACCCGGCGCTCACCACGGGTCAGAAGTGGTTCATCGACAAGAAGGGCCTTGCCTCCGGCATCACCCTGGCCGCTTCGACCGCCGGCCCCGCCGTGCTGTCCCCGGTGCTCGCCTCGCTGCTCATCCCAAGCCTGGGAATCTTTGGCGCCCTTAAGGCGCTCGGCGTTATCTTCTTTGTGATGATCACCGCCTCCGCCCTGTTCCTGAAGGCCCCCGAGGCCGGTTGGCTGCCCGAGGGCTTCGAGGCCCCCAAGGGCGGCGCGCATGCCGGTACCTTCGGCGACCTCACCCCGGGCGAGATGGTCAAGACCCCGCGCTTCTGGGTTCTCATCGTCACCTTCGCCTTTGCCGCCACCGCGGGCACCCTGCTCGTGGGCAAGGTTGCCTCCATCGCCGCCGTCCAGCTCTTCGCCGACCCCACGAGCGCCGCGGCCGTCGCCCTCGGCGGTGTGGTGGTCTCCGTCAACACCTGCGCCAACCTGGTTGGCCGTCTGTCCTTTGGCCAGATCATCGACAAGCTCGGCGCCTATAAGTCGCTGCTCATCAGCCTTGTCGTCACCATCGTCGCACTCGTCATCATGTCGATGAGCTTTACGCAGAGTATGTTCTTTGTGGCGCTCGCCCTGCTCGGCTTTAGCTTTGGCGCCCTGCTCGTCATCTACCCGCCGCTCACCGGTGGCGCCTTCGGCACCAGCAACATCGGCGTCAACTACGGCATCATGTTTTTGGGCTATGCCGCTTCCACCTGGATCAGCCAGCCCATCACCGCCGTGCTGTATCACGCCGAGGCTGGCAGCGCCGCCTACCAGCAGTCCTTCTACGGCGCCATTGTGATCGCCGCCATCGCCGTCGTGCTCACCGTCTACATGATGGTCTCCGACAGCAAGAAGAAGTCCGCCTAGTTTTACCGATGCGACAAGGACCGCCCCCTTGCCGCATTCCACCGCCACCAGTATTAAGGAGTCGAAATGTCTGAGCTCAACCCCGTCCGCATTGCCGTTATCGGCGCCGGCGCCATGGGCCGCAACCACATCCGCTTTGTCACCGAGGAGCCCGAGGCCGAGCTCGTCGCCATCGCCGACGCCTTTGAGGGCGCCCGCGCCACGGCCGAGGCCGCCGGCGTGCCGTTTTATACCGATCCCGCCCAGATGATGGACGAGGTCAAACCCGAGGCCGTCATTATCGCCACCCCCAACGACTTGCACCTGGGCGTTGCCCGCGAGGCTGTGAAGCGCAATATCGTGCCGTTGATCGAAAAGCCAATCTCCAACGATCTCGAGGATGCCCAGGCTTTCGCCGCCGAGGCCGAGACCGCCGGCGTGCCCGTGCTCGTGGGTCAGCACCGTCGCCACAACCCCTTCGTCAACAAGGCCAAGGAGATCATCGAGTCTGGCGAGCTGGGCAAGCTCACCGTGTCGAGCTTCCACTACATGATCTATAAGAATGACGAGTACTTCGACGTCGAGTGGCGCCGCAAGAAGGGCGCCGGCCCGATTCTGGTCAACCTGGTGCACGACGTCGACCTGCTCCGCTACCTGCTGGGCGAGCCCGTTGCCGTCCAGGGTATGCAGTCCAGCGCCGCCCGCGGTTTTGAGACCGAGGACTCCGCCGTGGTCAACGTCCGTTTTGCCGATGGCGCGCTTGCGAGCATGACCCTCTCCGACGCCACCGCCAGCCCCTGGAACTGGGAGGCAACCGCTCGCGAGGATCCGCAGTACCGCCCCTTCGACGCCGACGCCTACTTTATCGGCGG
>DBGBJN010000061.1:0-3396 GCA_048449885.1 Collinsella sp. | reverse complement strand
GGCGGCGAACGGCACCGTTGCAACAGGTCAACCCCTGCAACGCTTACAAAAGCTGACCAAAAGCTTGCCCAAGACGGACCCCCTCTACGGAAGTGCACGACCACAGAATATAGAGTTAAACCGTTTCAATTGAAAGTTCCGCGCATCTCGCTACGAAAACTGAGCCGTTCGCCGAATATTCCGTGCATTTCGCGGTATTATAGGGGCTGCATGTCATGTCCCTTTCGAAGGGTCGCCCGGCAATCGCCAGCCACGGCCCCCAGACGGGACGCCAACACGATAGAGAGGAGAGGCATGCAGTACTCACAGGAAGTGGAGAACATGTGCCCCGTTGCCAAGGGTGCATACCACGGCCCCGCACCCATCCCCGAGGAGGGCAAGTGGGTCCAGGCTAAGGAGATTTCCGACATCTCCGGTCTTACGCACGGTGTGGGTTGGTGCGCACCTCAGCAGGGCGCCTGCAAGCTCACGCTGAACGTCAAGGACGGCATCATCGAGGAGGCCCTCGTTGAGACCATCGGCTGCTCGGGTATGACCCACTCTGCCGCCATGGCTTCCGAGATCCTTCCCGGTAAGACCATCCTCGAGGCCCTCAACACCGACCTCGTCTGCGACGCCATCAACGTTGCTATGCGCGAGATCTTCCTGCAGATCGTTTACGGCCGCAGCCAGACCGCGTTCTCCGAGGGCGGCCTGCCCGTGGGCGCCTCCCTCGACGACCTCGGCAAGGGCCTTCGCTCTCAGGTCGGCACCATGTTCGGCACCAAGGCCAAGGGCGCTCGTTACCTCGAGCTCGCTCAGGGCTACGTCACCCGCATGGCTCTCAACGACAAGAACGAGATCATCGCATTCGAGTTCCTGAACCTCGGCAAGTTCACCGACGCCGTCAAGGCCGGCAAGACCCCCGAGGAGGCCATCGCTGGCGCTATGGGCCACTATGGTCAGTGGGAGAACGCTGCCAAGTACATCGACCCGCGCACCGACGAGGAGACTCACTCCGTCGCCAGCGTGTTCCCGGTTCACGAGTAGAAAGGGAGGGAAATAACTATGACTGTTACGTTCGAAGGTTACGAGCGCCGCGCTGACAAGATCAACAAGTGCCTCGCCGACAACGGCATCGCCTCCCTCGAGGAAGCTCTGCAGATCTGCACCGACAAGGGCTTCAACCCGCGTGAGATCGTCAACAACACCCAGTCCATCGCCTTCCAGAACGCCGAGTGGGCCTACACCCTCGGTTGCGCTCTCGCTGTCAAGCGTGGCGCCAAGTCCGCTTCTGAGGCTGCCGCCATCATCGGCGAGGGCATCCAGGCCTTCACCGTTCCCGGCTCCGTCGCCGAGGACCGCAAGGTCGGTCTGGGCCACGGCAACCTGGGCGCTATGCTGCTCTCCGACGACACCGAGTGCTTCGCCTTCCTGGCCGGTCACGAGTCCTTCGCTGCCGCTGAGGGTGCTATCGGCCTGGCTCTAAACGCCAACAAGGCTCGCAAGAAGCCGCTGCGCGTCATCCTCAACGGTCTGGGCAAGGACGCTGCTCAGATCATCGCCCGCATCAACGGCTTCACCTACGTGAAGACCCAGTTCGACTACTTCACGGGCGAGCTCAAGGTCGTCGAGACCATCCCCTACTCCGATGGTCCCCGCGCCGCCGTCAACTGCTACGGCGCCGACGACGTCCGCGAGGGCGTTGCCATCATGTGGCACGAGAACGTCGACATCTCGATCACCGGTAACTCCACCAACCCCACGCGCTTCCAGCACCCCGTCGCTGGCACCTACAAGAAGGAGCGCCTCGAGGCTGGCAAGAAGTACTTCTCCGTCGCTTCTGGTGGCGGCACTGGCCGTACCCTGCACCCGGACAACATGGGCGCCGGCCCTGCCTCTTACGGCATGACCGACACCATGGGCCGTATGCACTCCGACGCCCAGTTCGCCGGTTCTTCCTCCGTGCCTGCGCACGTCGACATGATGGGTCTCATCGGCATGGGCAACAACCCCATGGTCGGTGCCACCGTCGCCTGCGCTGTCGCCGTCGAGGAGGCCCTCAAGGCCTAATCGCGCCCGCGCGATGCTCATATAGTTGAGCTTTGGAGCCGCTACCTTTCGAGGTAGCGGCTCTTTTTGTTTGCGCTGGCGCAGGGTAGCTAATGCCGATATATCAGCTGGGGCGAAATGCAAGATGTGATGAGATGGAGCGTCAGAGCGTCCATGACGCCCACCTGCCATATTTGCCCTTTACCGATTTGACGGGTCTTTGCGGCCCCATTGCCGATCACCCGTGCGACAATGCGCCGGACGAGAAAGGAATCCGATGGAATCGACTGATGTACTGGTAATTGGATCTGGCATTGCGGGCCTTTGTGCCGCCATCGAAGCGGCACGCACGGGTGCAACCGTCACTGTGGCAAGCGCCGGCAAGACCATGAGTGGATCGAGCTTCTTCCCGGGTACCTGGGGCCTCGGCCTCATCGGTCCCGTCGACGAAGACGACGAGCAGGACCTCATCGACACCATCCAGACCGTCGGCGGCGGTGTCGCCGACCCCGAACTCGTCCAAACGTTCGTCCACGGCATTCCCCAAGCGATTGACTGGCTCGAGCAAGACCTGGGCGTTGAGCTCCAGCGTCCGCAAAGCGCCAAGAGTGCTCAACAAAAGCAATTTATCCCCTGCTTTGACCACAAGACGCGCATGTGGCGCGGCCTCACCCGCAAGCCCCTTGAGGACGCTCTGACGACCTGGATCGAGTCGCTCGGCATTCGCCTGCTCCCCCGCCATGAGCTTATCGACCTTGTTGAGGACACGAACGGCAGAATAACCGGAACCGTACTCTACGACCTTACCGAAAATCGAATCGTGCCCTTTGCTGCCAAGGCCACGATCATCGCAGCCGGTGGCACAGGCGGCCTGTTCGAGCGCAGCCTTACGTCGGCTGATGTGCTCAGCTCCTCGCAGGCCATCGCACTGGCGCACGGCGCAACACTTACTAATATAGAGTTCATGCAGATGATGCCTGGCTTCATCGAGCCCAGGCGTAACTTGGTCTTCAACGAGAAAACCTGGCGCTACGTGCATGTAGACCAGCCGGTAGATATTGCCGACGACAAGCTGGACGACCTGCTCGAGCAGCGCTCTGGATATGGTCCCTTCACGTCACGCTTGGCCTCCCGCGCTATCGATCTCGTCATCGATCAGGCAGGTGTCGAAGGCCTGGCACTCCACTACGACTTCCCCCGCGAGGATGTCCCAGAGTTTGTGCAGACCTTTGCCACCTGGCTGCAAGACGAGCACGGCATCGCCCCGACTGACGAGATGCGCGTTGCGATGTATGCCCACGCCGCTAACGGCGGCATCAAGATCGATAAGACCGCGCACACGGGCGTTGAGGGCCTCTACGCTTG
>DBGBJN010000060.1:0-2872 GCA_048449885.1 Collinsella sp. | reverse complement strand
CACTCGGCGGCGCAGGCGGTGCGGAAGGTGACCTCGGCGGACTTCATGCCAGCTGCCATAAGGGCGTGGGCGAGCGGAGCGGCGTCCTCGACCTTGTCGAGCACGACGACCGGCACGATGCCCAGGGACTCAAGCGTGGTGGAGAACTGATCGAACATGATGTTCCTTTCGATGTGAGGCGCGCACGGGCGCATGATTGCTAAATGTGCTGGTCAGGAGCCGATTTTGGATTGGTTATCGGAGGCACTGCTTGGGGTTCAAGCAATTCCAAAACCGGCTGCTCGACCAGTCAGGTAGGGAATGCCAGACAAAACCGGAATGGGACTGGTGGTTTTGCCCGACCGGAGGAATCGGGGAGCGGGCCGCAGGGGTATGGGATTGGAAAGCTGCGGCCCGCGGAATGGAGACGGATTAGCGCGCGACGCGGGTGCCACCGTCGGCGGCGGATGCCACGGCTGCGATCTCGTCTGCGGTCACCAAGTTGGAATCGCCCTTGATGGTGAGCTTGAGGATCGACGCTGCAATCGCATAGTTGACGGCGTCCTGCGGATCAAAGTCGTTGGTGAGGGCATGGACGAGGCCGGCGTTGAAAGCGTCGCCGGCGGCAACGCCCTCGAGCACGTGCACGTCGTGAGCAGGGGAGAACCAGTGCTCGCCGCTCTCGGCGTCAAAGAGCATGCCCATCCAGATGGAGCGCTCGACGCAGGAGATGTTGCGGACGACCGAGGCGACCTTTTTGCAGCCGTACTCGGCGCAGATCTGACGGGCCATCTCGACGTAGGTGTCGCGCTCCTCGATGCCATGGGCAAGGGAACCAGAGACGCAGGTCATGCCGAGGCCGGCGGGCGCATCCTCGTCGTTGGCGATGCAGATGTCGACGAGCGGCAGGAGCTCCTTCATGGTGGCCTGCGACTTTTCGGGCGACCACATCTTGCCGCGATAGTTGACGTCGCACACGGTGGTGATGCCCTTGGCGCGGCAAGCGGTGAGGGCGTCCTTGCATGCAGCGGCCATCTCGTCGGAGACAGCGGGCGTCACGCCGGAGAAATAGAAGACATCGATGCCCTTGAGGATCTCGTTCCAGTCAAAGACGTCGCGCTTGGCCATGTTGATAGCGGAGTACTTGCGGTCGTAGACGCAGCCGTTGCCGCGCTGCGAGGCACCGACCTCAAAGACATAGGAGCCCAGACGATCGCCCTGACGCACGACGCGCGTGGTGTCGACGTCGTAGACCTTCAACGAACGCAGAGCGCACTCGCCCAGACGGTTGGCCGGGACAACGGAGACGTAAGCGGCCTTGTCGCCCTGGTAGGCCAGGGAAAGCGCGGTGTTTGCCTCGGCGCCGCCGTAGCGGACATCAAACTCGGTCGCCTGCTCAATGCGCAGATGGTCTTTGGGCGAGAGCCTCATCATGATCTCGCCGAAGGTAAGAACCGTTTTACCCATGGTCGCGCAGCTCCTTCTTGCTCGTGCGTACACCTTTGATATGGCGTTGGCACGGAGGTGCCAAGACGGTAGGGTGCATCTTTGCACCACCGTGCCAACGCTTGCCGAAATCGGTTTACGAAATCGGTTTCGTTTCGAGTTGTAGTATACTCACCTACAGCGTTTTGCAAGCGAGATTTTTAAAAAAATGCCTAAAATGGCTCAGACTGCTGACAATTGGGAAACGGGGTGCGCCATGGCGCAGATGAGAATCAAGGACATTGCCGCCGAGGCGGGCGTGAGCCCGGCCACGGTCTCGCGCTATCTCAACAACCGCCCCGGGCAGATGACCGAGGAAACCCGCGCTCGCATCGCGGCGGTTATCGAGCGCACCGGCTATCGCCCACGTGCCGCCGCACGCAATCTGCGCAGCTCACGCACCAACCTCATCGGCGTGATCCTGGCCGACATCGCCAACCCGTTCTCCAGCGCCATGCTCGAGGGCCTTTCCGCTAGCGCCGCCGCGCGCGGCTGCTCGCTTATGACGGCCATTAGCGGTAACGATCCCGCTAAAGAGGCCGAATCGCTCACCAGGCTTATCGACGCCGGCGTGGACGGCCTGGTCGTCAATACCTGCGGCGGTAACGACGAGGCAATCGCCGCTGCCGCGGGACGTTTACCCGTTGTGCTGCTCGACCGCGATGTTGCCGCCGGCGGTGTCGATCTGGTGACATCTAACAACCGCGAGCTGGTTGCCGGCTTGGTAGACGCCTTGGCTGCCGCTGGCAGCGAGCGCTTGTGCCTGCTCACCGAGGCAAGCGATGGCAGCCCCGTGCGTCGCGAGCGCGCCGAGGCCTTTGCCGACGAGCTTTCGCGTCGAGGTCTTGCGGGCGAGGTCGTCACCCTGGCCGATGGTGGCGTCACGGGCGTCGGCCGCTTGGACGAGACCATCCGTGGCTATGCAGGTAAAAAGCTCGGCCTCATTGCCGTCAACGGTCTGGTCTTCCTGCGTCTGACCGAGGCGCTAGCTCAGCTTGGTCCCTCGTTGCCGGCTGGCCTCAAGATCGCGACGTTTGACGACTACCCCTGGAACCACGTGCTCTTTGGCGGCGTCACCACGGCCGCGCAGGATACCCTTACCATCGCCGAGCGCGTAGTCGAGCGCCTCTCCGAGCGCATCGACGTTGTTACCACCACCGTGGGCGAGGCCGCAAAGCTGGCGCCCAAACGCATCGAGATCCCCGGCCACATCGAACACCGCGCATCGACCTCGCGCTAGCCGCTCGTTCGCAACGGCCTGTTCGCGCACGTTTTTTGAGCGCTTGATACGCTTTAACCCTGCGGAAACATTTTTCTGCGATAGTATCTGCGATATAGACCAGTCGAAACCCGCCCGAAAGAAAGGGGAGCGACATGAACCAGCAGAACATCGATTACGTACTCCGCT
>DBGBJN010000059.1:0-3538 GCA_048449885.1 Collinsella sp. | reverse complement strand
ATTAGCTGACACGATATATACCATGAGTATCGTATTGTCACATACCACTGCAAAAGCGGTCTACCAGGCCGCGCATTCGGTGTCTGCGAAAGGCATCGAGTCCTGTAGTCCTGCCGCGATTTACGGATCATGTCCCACCGGAACGCTCCTTGACGCAGCCGCAGAATGGCTCACCAAACATGATGTTTCCCTCGGCGCAAATGATTCCCTCGAGGTGATGGTGTTTGATCGCAGGAATGCGCGCTATGCAACGAACTGTCAATGCCACGTTTCTTCAAAACGATTCTCGAACTCACGCTTTATAGAGCTCAAAGATGGCATCTTCATTGTTGGCGTTGAGCTTTGCGCACTTCAGGCCGCCACCTATCTTTCTTTTCGCGAACTAGTGGAGTACTACTTTGAACTGTGCGGTGCTTATTCCCTTGGAACCGACTCTTCCACCTCCTATACCGAGCGTTTCGCGCTCACCTCGACCGAGAGGTTAAAGCAGTTCTTTAATTCCATTACCAGATGCGACGGTCTGGCCCTTGCCCGAAAGGCGATCCAATGTGTGCGCGACGGATGCCGGTCTCCCATGGAAACGGCATTTGTCATGATGCTAACGCTGCCCAAAAGCGAAGGAGGGCTTGGTATTAAGGGAATTGAGACCGATTACGAGGTGCAGGTCACCACTGCCGCAAAGAATCTCACGAGACGCAAAAAGTTCTTTATGGATGCGTATCTAAAGAAATCTCGCACAGACATTGAATACAACGGTTTTTATCATGACGCGGAAGAAAACCGCGCCATCGATGAGGAGCGCAAGAATGCACTTGCGTCCATGGGGTACGGAATCATCACCGTCAGCCGTTATTCCTTTATGCATGCCAGCTCTTTTGTTAGGGTCATGGAAGCAATCCAGCGGAAAGAGGGCGTACGCCCCTCGCGTCTGCCAAAAGACTTTCAAATCATGCAAGAGGACCTGAGACAGTTTGTGCTCAGAAGGTTTATAGAAGAGAAAAAGCGAATTCAGAAGCAGCTTCGCCAGGATTCCGAAAATCGTCAACGAATCGACCTCGAAAAAACAACACTCGAAGGCATCACGCTGGATGACCCGACAATTAATGAAGTTCCGGCAATCGATGACATGCAGACTGTCGAATCCAACAGCCCATCATTTGCCCAAACAAGCAGCCTCACGCCCGAGGGCAGGATCTTCGGGGCCGGAGACTAGGCCGGCTAACAAGGTGGGTACCCTAGCGACGTGCAAAATTGCGAGTATTCAGCAGGGTCGGGTGACTATCACCCTCGAGTGGATCCAAATGTGAAGCGAAATCACTCTTGCGTGAGAGCGTTAGGCAACATTTGAGGAAGAACTCATCGGATTAACACCCTAAGATAACTCTTGAACTGCATTATATGACCTGCAATAAATTAGCGGACCCCCTATAGTTGCAGAATACTCCATTTTTTGCACGGCACGAGGGTACCCACCTTGGCATCGACTATCAAAAAACGCTCAGTCCGGGATCTCGTCCACTATTCCCCATCATTTTGTACAACGAATTACCTGAACGTCATTGACATATGAACATGCACTCATATAATCGAAAGTAAATTATATGAGCGCATGTTCATATGAAAGGATATTGCAATGAGCATCCGCGTTGATGAAACGAAACTCGACATCGAGGCCACCGAACCCGCGATCCCGACCACCTGCTCGCCCGAGGACCTTCCCGACGAGGAGCTTCTCTACGACCTCGCCGACCTGTTCAAGGTCTTCAGCGACACTACGCGCATCAAGATCCTCTATGCCCTCATGGGCCGCGAGCTCTGCGTGGCAGACATCGCCGAAGCGACCGAAACCTCGCAGTCCGCGGTGTCGCACCAGCTGCGCACACTCAAGCAGTCGCACCTGGTTAAATTCCGGCGCGACGGGCGCAATATCCTCTACTCGCTCGCCGACGACCACGTCTACACCATGCTCAACCAGGGCATGAGCCACATCTGCGAATAGCGACCAACCACGGTACCAGCGCGGCCTGCACCCAAGCCGCAAATACAGAGAAAGGAACCCACCATGAAAAAGCAGTTTAAACTCGACGAGATCGACTGCGCCAACTGCGCGCGTGAGCTTCAGGACGAGCTGGCCAAGCTCGAGGGCGTCAAATCCGTGTCCGTCAACTTTATGACCCAGAAGTTGACGCTCGAAGCCGATGACGCCGAGTTCGACGAGGTACTCAACCGCGTTGTAGAGTTTACGGCCGACGCCGAACCGGACTGCGAGATCATTCTCTAGCCCGGGTTTACGCCAACCTGCAAGGCCGCGCTTGCCGCGGCCTTTGCTCGCGAAATTATATGAGCGAGTGTTCATTCATTCAAATGGGAGGATACGAGTCATGACCACCGCCGATCCCAAAAAGAAAAAGAAGAAGCGTAAGAAGAAAGAGTCCCTTGAGCATAAGCGCAATCGTATCCTGGTAGCGCTAGGCATTTTTGCGGTGGTGTACGCCCTCGATGAGTTCGGCACCCTCACCGCCGCATTCGGTACCCCGGGCGACATCTACGCCAGCTTTATGCTGTTCCTCATACCGTTTTTGATTGCCGGCTACGACGTGCTGCAAAAGGCATTCAATAACATCCGCCGCGGCAAGGCCTTCGATGAGAGCTTCCTTATGGCAGTCGCGACCATCGGCGCGTTTGCCATGGTGCTCTTCCCCGATACCGACCCGCACATGGCCGAAGGCGCCGCCGTCATGCTGTTCTACCAGGTCGGCGAGCTGTTCCAGGCATACGCCGTGGGCAAGAGCCGCAAGTCGATCAGCGCCATGATGGACATCGCGCCCGACTACGCTAACGTCGAGCAACCCGACGGCACACTCGAACAGGTCTTCCCCGATGACATCGCCGTCGGCACCGTGATCGTGGTCAAGCCCGGCGAGCGCGTGCCCATCGACGGCGTCATCGTCGAAGGCGAAACCCAGCTCGACACCGCCGCCCTTACCGGTGAGTCGGTCCCCCGCCCGGCCAAAACCGGAGACGATATCATCAGCGGCTGCATCAACATGACGGAGCTCATCCACGTGCGCACCACCAAGCCCTTTGGCGAGTCCACCGTCGCGCGCGTCCTGGAGCTCGTGGAGAATGCCAGCGAAAAGAAGGCGCGCACCGAGAACTTCATCACGCGCTTTGCCCGCATCTACACGCCCGCCGTCACCGGCGCTGCCGCGGTGCTCGCGCTCGGCGGTGGCCTGGTCACCGGTGCCTGGTCCGACTGGATTCTGCGCGGCCTGACCTTCTTGGTCGTCAGCTGCCCGTGCGCGTTGGTGATCAGCGTGCCGCTCAGTTTCTTTGGCGGCATCGGCGGCGCATCCAAGCTGGGCGTTCTCATCAAGGGTTCTAACTACCTCGAGACGCTCGCCGACGTGGACACCGTCGTCTTTGACAAGACGGGCACCCTCACCAACGGCACGTTCTCGGTGGTCGCGGTACACCCCGAGGCCGGCTATACCGAGCAGTCGTTGCTCGAAGTCGCAGCCCTTGCTGAGTCGTTCTC
>DBGBJN010000058.1:0-6143 GCA_048449885.1 Collinsella sp. | reverse complement strand
CTTCTCGTTGAAGTCGACGGTCAGCGGGAAGAAGTCGTAGTTCTTGCGCTCCTTGGAGACGACCACGGTGTCGAGCATCGTGGTGTCGCCCTGCTTGACCAGGCAGGCGCCGGTGGCCTGCTTGGCAAGCTCGCCCGACTCAAAGGTGTAGGTCTTGCCGTACAGCTCAAAGGTCTTGGATACGAGTGTCATTGTTCTCCTTACCCCACAGGCCCCTTGCCTGCGGGCTTCTCATGTGACGCGGGCCCCCTGCCCCCGCCACGCTTCAGAGCGTGATTGTTCACGCCCTTACACAAAAAGAGCGCCCCGCTGCGCAGGACGCTCTTAGCATGTACGAATCCTTACTGGATGTTGTCGCGGATGCCCAGAGCCTTGATGAGCTCACGGTACTCGACGATGTCGTTCTTCTTGATGTAGGAGAGAAGACGACGACGACGGCCGACGAGCATAAGCAGGCCACGACGGGTGTGGAAGTCCTTCTGGTGGGACTTCATGTGCTCGGTCAGCTCCTTGATGCGCTCGCTCAGGATGGCGACCTGAACCTTGGGGTTGCCGGTGTCGACCGGGGTGTTACCGAACTGGGCAGTCAGCTCCGCCTTGCGCTCTTTGGAAACAGTCATTGTTTCACCTTTCGTTTCTTGTCGCCCTCCGGCGACGCTATTCGCCTCGGACTGGGAAGTCGCCGGTGGAGCGAGCATCCAAGATCGAGGTACCAACTGGTCGGTATGTTACCACAAGCAGTCCGCACCTGCGCATCATCACCGACCCAACATGAATTCCATCGCACGGAGGCGCTGATCGGTGTGCGTCGCGGCCCAGACATGCGAAAGCCCCAACAAAAAGGCTGCGGTATGGGGGTCGATCCTCTCGGCCATGAGTGCATCGAAGGTCATGGACATGAGGGCGCGCAGCCATGCGACCTCGCCGGTCGACACCAGCTCGGCACCCGGAACGCTCGACGCGCACGACCCGCACATGAGCCCGCCCGCCTGAGCCGAAAAATACGACAACATAGGATTACCGCACAGCACGCAGGACGAAAAATCGGGTCGGTAGCCAACGTGCGACAGCAGTTTAAAGACAAAGGCCGCCACGAGCAGGTCCATGTGTGCCGAATCGAGCCCGCTACCGACAAGCGTGAGCGCCCGCTGCGTAATGGCAAAGGTAAATGGATCCTCGGCATCCTCGAACGAGCACACACGCGCAACCTCGGCAATCGCGCTGGCGGCACAGGTCGTCTCGTAGTCAGGAGCAGCACCGAGCGGCGCCTCCATAAGCTCGGCCTGGGAAACCACGTCGAGCGACCGTCCATGCGCGAGCAGCATATCGACGGTACAGAACAGCTCGCAGCGCGCAGCCAGGCGCCCACCGGGTTTGCGGGCGTCCTTTGCCACGGCACGAACCTGCCGACCCCGCTCGTCAAGCATCGTCAGGATCAGGTCCGTCTCTTTGAGCTTCGTCTTGTCGAGGACGAGCACCTTCGTGCGATATGTCCGGGAGCCTGCCATGCGCGCCGTGCGTCCTTAGTCCTCGGCGTTGTAGCCAAAGCGGCGAATCTGGGCCTCGTCGTCGCGCCAGCCAGCCTTGACCTTAACATCCAGCTCCAAAAAGACCTGCGTGCCAAAGATGCGCTCAAGATCGCGACGGGCGTCGATACCGATATGCTTGATCATCTCGCCGCCCTTGCCGATGATGATGCCTTTTTGGCCCTCGCGCTCGACGTAAATGGTGGCGTGCACGCGCAGCACCTTCTTGGTCTGCTCGAGCGCATCGCAGATGACGCCCACGGAGTGCGGGATCTCATCACGGGTGCGGCGCAAGACCTTCTCGCGCACAAACTCGGCAACGAGCGTCTCGTCGGAAGCGTCGGTACCCATGTCCTCGGGGAACCAACGCGGACCCTCGGGCAAAAAGTGCGCAACGGTCTCAATGAAGGCATCGACGTTGAAGTTCTTGACCGACGACGTCACGATCTCATCGTCATATTCCATGAGCTCGTGGGCTGCCTTAAGCTGTTCCATGACCTGTGCGGGGTCGGCCTCATCGGCCTTGGTGAGCACCAGGACCTTCTTGGAACGGGCGTTTTTGACGCGCTCGGCAACCCAGGCGTCTCCCCTGCCGATCGGCTTGGTGGCATCAATCAAAAACGCGACGACATCGACATCGTTCAGTTCGAACAGCGCGCTCTTGTTGAGCTCGGACCCCAGGCCGTCCTTGGGCTTGTGGATACCCGGGGTATCGACAAAGACCAGCTGGTAACCGGGGCGGTTGACGACGGCGCGCATGCGGCGGCGGGTCGTCTGGGCCACCGGCGAGGTGATGGCGACCTTTTTGCCATAGCAGGCGTTGAGCAGCGTGGACTTGCCGGCGTTGGGGCGGCCGACCAGCGCCACGAAGCCGCTGCGGAAACCAGGCTCAACGTCGCCAAAGCCCAGGGACGTCTCGTCCTCATCACATAGGGCGTCAAGCTGCTCGTCGCTCATGCCCTCAAACGGATCGAATTCTTCGACCTCGCCAAGCGAATCGTCATCCTCGACCTCATCCAGAACCTCGTCTTCCAGAACCTCATCGGTAGGCTGCATATTGTCGGACATGAAAATCCCTTTCTAGATAAAGCCGAGCGCGTGGGCAAATACCAGCAAGCCCACAATCGCGGCGGTGATGGAAAGAACGTATACGGAGGCGGCGGCGATATCCTTCGCGCGCTTTGCCAGCGGATGGAGCTCCTGGGTCGCCAGATCGACAATCGCCTCCATGGCGGTGTTGCATAGCTCGCCGTGAATCACCAGGCCACAACAGATGATAATCGTGGCCCACTCGGCAATGTCGAGCCCCACGATGCAGCCGGCAATGACGGTGCACACGCCCGCAACGAGCATGACCTTAATGTTGCGCTCGGTCTTGACGGCGGTGACGAAGCCCTCCATGGCGTAGGAGAACGACTTTAAGAAGGACGGATGGTCCTTGTTCGATCCGGGAATCATAGACGGCTCCTAGTCGTGGGCGTGGTTGGTGATGGGGCCGACGTGGACCAGCTTGGGGTCCTCGCCGCGCTCGAGCGCCAGATCGCGCAAGATGGCGTCCTCGCGGGCCTCCATGACCTCGGCCTCGTCGTCCTCGATATGGTCATACCCCAGCAGGTGCAGCATGCCATGCACGAGCATCAGGCGGCACTCGTCAGCGGGGCTATTGCCAAAACCGGGGGCCTGACGGGCAATGACCTCCGGGGCCAAGATGATATCGCCGAGCTCGAGCGTCTCATCGGCGGGAATGTCATCGTCAAAGGCCGAGTCGCATTCAAACGAGAGCACATCGGTGGTGCGGTCGATGCCGCGCCACTCGTGGTTGAGCTCGTGCATCTCGTCCTCGTCGACATACGAAAGGGAAATCTCGACTTCACGCTCAACGCTCTCGGCGGCAAGCACAACCTCGCAGATGTGCTCCACCTCCTGCGCGTCGAGCAGCGTATCGAGCTCGGCATCGTTGCTGATCAATACACTCAACGGGACTCCTTCCGGTCACGTGCGCGTTTCTCGCGCACATCATCATAAGTATCGTATGCCTCGACGATACGTCCCACCAAGGCATGGCGCACCACGTCGGCACGCTCGAGGTGCGAAAATGCGACATCGTCGACACGGCCCAAAATCTGCTCAACGTCAGCAAGACCGCCGCGACGACCAACCAGGTCGCGCTGACTCAGGTCGCCGGTAATCACAAACTTGGAGTTGAAGCCCAGGCGCGTCAGGAACATCTTCATCTGCTCGGGCGTGGTATTTTGCGCCTCGTCGAGTACCACGAAAGCATCGCTCAGCGTGCGGCCGCGCATGTAGGCAAGCGGGGCGATCTCGATCACGCCGCGCTCCATAAGCTCATCGGTTCGCTCGCGATCCATCATGTCAAAAAGGGCGTCGTAGAGCGGACGCATGTAGGGATCGATCTTTTCCTCAAGGGTACCGGGCAAAAAGCCCAGATTCTCCCCCGCCTCGACAACCGGACGCGTCAAGATCAGACGACCCACCTCGTGACGCTTGAGCGCGGCAACGGCGAGCGCCATAGCCAGATAGGTCTTACCGGTACCGGCAGGACCCAAGCCAAACGTGATGGTATGCGAGCGGATGGTATCCACATAGCGCTTTTGCCCGAGCGTCTTGGGGCGAATGACGCGGCCGCGATACGAAAGCAGCACGTCATCGCGAAGCGACGTAGTCTCGTGCTCACCGTCGCGCAAGACGGCCAGACAGCGAGAAACATCGTCGGCAGACAGCGTGCGCCCGGCGGCCGCCTCGCGAAAAGCATGCTCGAAAAAGCGCGCCACGAGTTCGACCTCGTTCGGGTCGCCGCTCACGGAGATGCTATCGCCACGGGCGACCACATGAGCGCGAACCAAGCTCTCGAGCGCACGAAGGACGCCGTCGCCGGCGCCCAAAACGCGCGAGGGATCAATCCCCTCGGGAACGGTAAGTCTAATCTTCGAGGCTTCCATGAACCTCCCTGCGTGCATGGACCAAGCCGGAATCATCGACTCCGATGATAGCAACATCGAGCAGGCACGGGGCTGTAAGTCCACAGGTATCGTCAAGACGGGCATGATGGAACGAGCCGAGCGTCAGGTTGTCACCATACTCGAGCACGGCACGCTCGACCGTGCCCACGCGACGACGAGCGTCGGCAATAGCGAGCTCCTGTGCGGCGGCCCGCATACGGCGGCTGCGCTCGGCCATAACCTCGGGTGGCACCTGGTCGGGCATGTCGGCAGCAAGGGTACCGGGACGCTTGCTGTAGCGGAACACGTGCATACGCGAGAAACCCACACGGCGGCACAGCGCCAGCGATTCCTCGAACTCCTCGTCCGTCTCACCAGGAAAACCGACGATGACATCGCACGAAAGGGACGCCTGGGGCAATATGGCACGAATCATACGCACCGTGTCCTCAAAGGCCTCGGCGCTATAGGGACGGCCCATGCGATGCAGGGTCGCCGTGCAGCCGGACTGCACGGGCAGGTGCAAAAACGGGGCGATACGCTGCGGATAGCGCGCCATAACCTTAAGCAGGCGCTCAGAGATATCCATGGGCTCGACCGAGGAAATGCGCACATGCGGAATAGACGTGCGCTCCATGATGGCCTCGAGCAGCTCATCGATTTCGACATGCTCGTCGGTCGCGCTCTTGCCATCGTAGGCACCCAAGTTCACACCGGTCAGCACCACCTCGGGAACGCCGGCCTCCTGGGCCTCACGAACTTGCTCGAGCACGGACTCGACGGGCACGGAGCGCTCGGGGCCGCGTGCCTTCCACACAATGCAATAGGTGCAGCGATGGTTGCAGCCGTCCTGAATCTTCACGCCTAGGCGAGAGCGACCGAGCGCATCGACCACCTCGCCATCGCTGCAGGCGGGAACGCTATCGGACTCAACGCCCAACACCTCGCAGACACGTTCGGCGACATCGATCTTGGACGGCTCGGCGATCACGCGATCCGAAAGCTCCAGCAGCTCCTCGGGATGTAAATTGACCACGCAACCGGTCACGAGCACATAGGGCTCGTTAGGATGGGCCAGCGCATGACGGACGGCCTTACGGGTCTTGGCCTCGGCCTCGCCCGTAACGGCACAGGTGTTAATGACGATCAAATCGGCATCCTGGGGATCCACAATAGCAAAGCCCAGGCGCATAAGATCGGCAGTGATACGGTCAGACTCAACCCGGTTGACACGGCAGCCGAGGTTGACGACGGAAATATGGGGTGCGAGCACGCGGGCTCCTTAATCGAGGATATCGTCGAGGGCACTCTTGATACGGTCGGTCACCGACTTCTTACCAGAAGCGACGTCATCGCCCATCTCATCGGCAAAAGCACGGAGCAGCTCGCGCTGCTTATTGGAGAGATTGGTGGGAACGACCACGCGCAGTTGCACGACCAGGCGGCCACGCGAACCGCCACCGCCAATGCGCGGCATGCCGTAATTATTGACGCTCACGGTATCGCCGTACTGGGAGCCGGCGGGAACCGTCACCTTAACGACCTCGTCGGGCATAATGCCCTCGACCTCGATCTCGCAGCCAAGCGCAGCCTGCGCAATCGAGATATCACTCACCAGGTACAGGTCGTCACCGTTGCGCTTAAAGCGCTCATGGTC
>DBGBJN010000057.1:0-2374 GCA_048449885.1 Collinsella sp. | reverse complement strand
ACGCTCCACAGGATTGCCTTGCGCTCCAAAAAGATAAAGCCCAAAACGACGAGAACCGCGTTAATAATCCACATAAAGACGCCGACGGGCAGGGTCGGGAACAGCGTGGACAGAATGACCGACACGCCCGAGGTGCCGCCAAAAGCAAAGTGATTAGGGGTTTTAAACGCAACGATGGCGAAGGCCGTAAGAATCAGGCCCAGATTGAGCTCGGCAAAAAAGCGCGGGAAGCCCGGCTCCTGGCTGCGCTTTTGACCGGCACGCTCACCGCGTTCGATATCGGTGCGATCAACCACGCGCTCCATCGGCACCACGGGAGGACGATGCACCTCCTCGGCAGCACGCGATGCCGCCTCTGCCGCGGCGGCCTCAATCGCCCATGCCTTGCTTTCTGTTTCGTGCTCGTCAGCCATTACGGCAACCCCTCGTTAACAATTTGGAAACAATGCGCCCATTAGGGTAACGCGGAACGCGACGATTGCAACCCCTAGTTAGACGAGCGGTATGCCTGCATCGGGGGCATATAGAAAACGGTCGACCGCACTTTTGCTTGCGCGGTCGACCGTTTAGCGTTTTCGCAGGTAAAACCTATCGAAACAAACCTGTCCCTATTTGGTAGGTTACTCGTGCTGGCTGGTGCGGTGCTCGTACTCCTCGGGGGTGATGACATCCTCGATGCGCAGGTTGACGCCTGCCACCTCAAGGCCGGTCATCGCGGCCAGACGCTCGGTGACGCGCGCCTTAACGTCGTCAAAGATCGCAGGCGCATAGGCGCCGTACTCGATGATGACCGAGATGTTGACGACCACGCGGTTGTCATCGGTGACCTCAACCGTCACGCCCTTGGTCAGGTTCTCGGCACCAAACTGCTCCTGCACAAAGTGCATGAGGTTGCCCTTCATGCCCAGGACGTGCGGCACCTCGCGGGTGGCCATGGCGACGATCTTCTCGATCACGCCGTTGGAATAGGTCAGCGAGTCCTCGGACTCGTCCGCCTCCTCGTCCATCTCCTCGTTGTCCTCATCCGCATCGGACTCGGCCTCGACGAGCGCCTCGTCCTCGAGCGTTACGTCCTCCGCCTCGGCGGCGACGGCCTCATTCGCCTCGAGCTCGGTATCGGCTACATCGACCTTCGTGTTAAAAGCCATGGTTCCTCCTTATGCCTGCCGCAGATGCGACAGTCGAATACATATTAGCGGCCGCTAAACAGACGGCCGAAGAAGTTGACGATCCCGTTTTCGCCGTCGCGAATTTGGCCGATCACGGCGCCGATCAGCACGAAGAATGCAATGACGAGCGTGTCCCACAGGCCGAGCGTGAGCACCAACACGGCAAGGATAAAGCCAGCGACGGCACCGAGCGTGGTGTTGGGATGACGCACAGCATAGCTCCAGATGGCAGCGCCCGTACCCTTGATGAGACCCATAGCCTCGTCAAAATCCGCGGCCGCCGCGTCTTGTAACTCAGTTGCCTCTGCTTTGGAATCAACAGTTTCGCTCGCCGGTGTGGCGCTCTGGTCAATCGTCAGGCGCGGCGTACGAGCGGTCTTATCTTGATTGGTATCACTCACCGGAAACCTCCACGGTCTGGACGGTAGTCTTGGACGGCAAAAAACGGACGCGCGTGGTCGTACCCGGCGTGCCGAGCATGGTGTCGCAAGCTTCCTCGATGCGCTGCTGCATCGCGGTAGCCAGAGATGCCACGTCCTTATCGTCAAGCGCGATAGCCTCGACCTTAAAACGGACATGCGAATCGTCGGAACCTTGGACGCGGGCCTCGACACGCTCGATCATCACGCGATCGTCGCGCTCTGCAGCAGCCCTGGCGCACGAAGAAAGCGCCGCGAGCGTGACCTCGATATTGCGCTCCCCCGCCGGATGCACGCAGGACGGCTCGCGACGAGCAAACATCAGGCGGAAGAAGCTTACCAGCACGCCAATCGCCACAACTCCGCCGCATGCCGTCACAACAATGCGCGGCATGGGGTCGCGCATCAGCAGCATAAAGCGATACGTATACGGCCCCCAAAACTGGCAGACAAGCGTACCCAGCGCCACGATGGTGGCGGCAAGATACACGATCGCTAGGGCTCGTTTGAGTACGCGCACGCGGCGCTCCCTTCAAATCTCGGCTCTCGAAATGCAAAACGGTTCGCATCATTATAAAAGAGCCGGGTCCGGTGCTCTACGCACGCGGATCCGGCTCATCTATTCCACGAGGCTTGCATGCTCGCTTCATTATGCCCAGATATGCACGGCTTAACCCGTGCGGGCGCTACTCCTCCTCGAGGGCAGCGATGACCTCGTCGGTCATGTCCATGGTGCTGTAAACATCCTGGACGTCGTCGAGCTCCTCAAGACGGTCGATGAGGCGC
>DBGBJN010000056.1:0-1973 GCA_048449885.1 Collinsella sp. | reverse complement strand
CTGCGCGGAGCAGCTTCGGTCGTCTTTAGTCTCTTTGCCGTGGTGGCCGGCGTTCCCGGCGGACACGACCTATTTGACCTGGTGTTTGTGATTGCCGTGTCGAGCATTGTGGTGCAGGGCTCGCTGCTGCCGGCGGTGGCGAAGAAGCTCGATATGATCGATGCGACCGGCGACGTGCGCCGCACCTTTAACGACTACCGCGACGAGGACGGCATGTCGTTTGTAAAGCTCAAGGTGGGCGCTCGACATCCGTTTGCCGGACGCTCGCTCGCGGACATTGGCAGCGCCACAGACATGCTCGTGGTCCTGGTGCTGCGCGACGGGGCGCACCCGGTGCTGCCCAACGGCGATACCGTCATCGAGGAAGGTGACCTGCTGGTGATGGCCGCGCCGACGTTTGAAGAGCGTGCCGAGGTTACGCTGCGCGAGGTCACCGTAACCCCCCACGGTCGTCTGGCCGGCCAGCGTCTTCGCGATGTGCCGCAAGGCAAGCATCCCTTTATCGTCGTGATGCTCAAACGCGACGGCCAGACGATCATCCCCGACGGCAACACCCTCATATACGCCGGCGACGAAGCCGTCATCGCCACACTGGCGTCGTAGTGACCAGGAAGTGGCTAATTTGCGACGAAGAGATCAAGCGCCTAGAGAACCTCATGCCTTCGCTCGCAGATTTGGATTTGCCTGAGGAGTAAAGCACCCCTCCCCCATGTAACCATCCTGTAAATCATAGCGGCGCAGTCGAGTTTTACCGTGATGCGGTCGCGCCTGGCGCTCCACTGTGCTAAAGTATCCCGAACGTTCAAACGACTACGAGGGAGACTAGAAGATGGCACGTGTGCACAACTTCTCAGCTGGCCCGGCCGCACTGCCTACAAGCGTGCTCGCCGAGATCGCCGACGAGATGATGGACTACCGCGGTTGCGGCATGTCCGTGCTCGAGATGAGCCATCGATCTAGCATGTACCAGCAGATCATCGACGACGCCGAGGCAACCCTGCGTCGCCTGCTAAGCATCCCCGACAACTACCGCGTCCTGTTTTTGCAGGGCGGCGCCACGCTGCAGTTTGCGGGCATCCCCATGAACCTCATGCGCCGCGGCCGCGCCGGCTACATCGTGACCGGCAACTTTGCCAACAAGGCACACAAGGAGGCCGCCAAGTACGGCGAGGCCGTGCTGCTCGCGAGCTCCGAGAACACCAATTTCGACCGCATCCCCGACATGGCCGACATCAACGCGCGTATTGCCGCCGAGGCCGCGGGCGACGGGCTCGACTACGTCTACATCTGCCAGAACAACACCATCTTTGGCACCATGTTCCACGAGCTGCCCGATTGCGGCGACGTGCCGCTGGTCGCCGATGTCTCGAGCTGCTTTCTGTCGCAGCCGCTCGACGTTGAGCGCTACGGGCTCATTTACGCCGGCGCTCAGAAAAACGCCGGCGCCGCGGGTGTGACCGTGGTCATCGTGCGCGACGACCTCATCGCAGATGGCCCCGCTTTTGCGCAGACGCCGCAGTACATGGACCTTAAGACCCAGGCCGCCAAGGGCTCCATGCTCAACACGCCCAACACCTTTGGCATCTACGTGTGCGGCAAGGTGTTCCACTGGGTCGAGCAAACCGGCGGACTTGCAGCCATGGCCGAGCGAAACTGGGCCAAGGCCAACCTGCTCTACGACCTGCTCGAGCACAGCGAGCTGTTCCATGGCACCACGCAGGCCGACAGCCGCTCCATCGCCAATGTCACCTTCCGCACCGGCGACGCCGAACTCGACGCGGCCTTTGTCGCAGGCGCGGCCGAGCACCAGATTCAAAACGTCAAGGGCCATCGTCTGGTAGGCGGCATGCGCGCCAGCGTCTACAACGCCGTAACCATGGAAGACGTGCAGGCACTGGCCTCGTACATGAAGGACTTCGAAACGCAGCGTAGTTTGAGCCCGCGATCTAACTAGCCCGCAACGCGCGGGCCGA
>DBGBJN010000055.1:0-9387 GCA_048449885.1 Collinsella sp. | reverse complement strand
ATGGCGTGCTCGAGCGTCGAGACGATATGCTGCTGGCCCACCACGGAGTCGAAGGTGAGCGGGCGATACTTTCGGTACAACGATTCCATGGGTGCTCCCCCGGGTATACTGAGTCTTGTTGCCGCGGCGGCCATGCGGTCGCACGGCATACTGCATTCATAATAACCCGTACGGCGAGCCCGCCGCGATAGGAGTCCAAAGAGCATGGCAGACGCAGAGAGCAACCTCGTTCCCTCCGAAGCAGCCGACCAGGTCGAGGTCGCGCTCGAGACGCAGGCAGCAGCCGATGACGGCATCCTGTACCTCAACGAGTATCAGTACGAAAACGACCTCGTCACCGATTTCGCCCGCTTGGTTGCCTCGCCCAGGCGCCGCGGCTCCCTGTACGTCGCCGCTGCGATTGCCGCGCTCATCGGCATCGGCATGCTGGTGGCCGGCGGCAACTGGATCAAGTTCGGCGTCGTCCTGATTGTATTCGGCGCCTTTTTGGCCTGGTGGAGCAAAAACCTGCACCACACCCTCGCCCGCGACTTTATCGACGCCGTCGAGGCCGACGAGTCCATGGGCGGCCGCTATCGCCGCGTCGCCGCCAACGAGGACGGCCTGATGGTTTGGGGCAAGAGCGGCAAGTCGCAGTTCTTCCCGTTTGAAAAGCTCGACCACGTGCTCGACGGCGAGCGCATCTTTGTGGCCATGTTCGCCGACCAGGGCGTGACGATCCCTAAGGACACCTTTATTCGCGGCGATGCCGAGCAGTTTGGCTCCTTCCTTAAGGCGCGCATCAACAAAAAACTCCGCATCGAGACCAAACGCAAGAAAATGAAGGCCGAGAAGGCCGCCGCCGAGGCCAAGCAGGGCGACAAGCCCCAGGAGACCAAGGGCAAGCAACGCAAGCAGAAGAACAAGAAGAAGCGGTAGGCCAGCCGACACCGAAGACGCCTCGCCCCGCGTCATTCCGGGCCAGGGCGCCTGGGATCGAGCGCGAGTGCCACCGATGGACCCATTTTGCCTAGCTCTCGAGCTACTTCACTTCAAACCTTAAGAGCCTTCTCTCTGGCAGATCGGTCATCTTCATCGTATAAGTCCCAGGAAAAGCCTTCTCAAAACGGACGGTCTCGTAACCTTCGAAATAGTCGTTGGTGTTTTGCATCATGAATGGGACGAGCAACTCGTTCTCCGCTCCAACCTGTACAGCAAACGCAGCAGAGCCGCCCAGAGCCGGCATTGCCTGCGTTATCAGATCGGTATTGACCACAAAGTCATAGTTTGGCGCAGACTCCGGCACCAAATGCCAAACATACGTTTTGATTCCGCCTTCGACATTGTCCTTATTCCTGACACGCATCTTTACGGCGATAACACACGTGATGTCGGCGTCCTTCAATTTCGTTTTCGTATCCACGATGCCATATTTTGAATAATCATCATGCGCACGCTTGAGATACTCGCGCGGCGTGAGCAGCTCTGCCCCGTCTATGCAAAACGAATACCCGTCAGTCGCCACATCCTTCGACCCCAGAAACGCCCCATCCATCGAGAGCCATTCGCCCTCCGCATAATATTTCTCAGGAATGACCGTCCGGTTCCCGTTAACGACGCTCACCCTCATGCCCGCAAGGCCGGTAGCAGCACAGCCGAAAAGAGCAAGCACCGCCCTTCTTGTCCACAGGGTCTTCTTCATCGCGCTCACGACCTTTCCCGAACTTTCACAACGGCACCGTCGCGCATGCAGTAAACCCGATCGGCCAGCTCCTCGAGCACCTCTCCGTCATGGCTGGACAGAATAACCTCGCGACCCGTTGATGCCGCCATCGCCACAACGCGCTTGAGTATTTCCACGCCCGCTTCGTCGAGGGCATTTGTTGGCTCATCGAGAACAAGTAGCTTCGGCTTTTCCATAATTGCCGCAGCTATCCCCAGACGTTGCTTCATCCCAAGCGAGTATGCTCGGAACTTCTTTTTTTCGTCTGCATCGAGCCCCACGAGCCGCAGGGCAGAGCGAATGTCCTCGGGGGTGGCAACGCCCTTGATCTGAGCGATGAGCTCCAAATTATCGTAGCCAGACAGATATCCCAAAAAGGAAGGCGCCTCGATCAACATCCCCAGACTCGGCGGGAACGAGATGTCCACCCCAAGCCTTTGGCCATCGATAGAGATTTCGCCTTCGGTAGGCTTGATCAATCCGCAGACCGCTCGCATAAGCATGGTCTTACCCGAACCGTTTATCCCCTGAAGCCCAACCACAGTCCCAGGGTCAACCTCGATGGACACGTTGCGCAGAACATCGTTTTTGCCCATGCGCTTCGATACGTCCCTAACGATCACACTCATATCTTGTCCCCCTTTTCTATAAGGTCGGCCCTTCGAAACCACAGTCCACCCAGCGATAGACATAACGACATAAGCCCAATTGATGACAAGACGCTCGAGCCCGCCGCGATTCCCTCTTTGACAATTCCGCCCCAGCGCAACAGCATCAAGGCGTTACCCAATAGCGCCCAATGTCGTGCATATGCCGAGCAGATCAGGTAGCTCATTAAAACCACAAACGAGACTGACGGTCCAAGCACAAACCCGACCGCTGCCTGCGCAAACGCAAGCGCCTCAAAAGCAAATAAGAGACCTATGAAAAACGGCAGCGCATCCGCCTCGGCAGCTTTGAGAAACCACGGCGCCAAATTAGCCAGCTGAAGCGACTCGCCATGAATGACCGCGCTGAACGAGGCGCTCACCATCAAGCTCCAAATCACAACAGAGCAAACCACCACGAGCAGCGAAAATGCCGTTACCGCCGCCACTGAGATAAAACGCGAGGCCCACCAAAGGGTTCTTGACCGGCATCGAACAAGCGCTTGCAAACCAAACCCGTGCAACGATTCGGTCGGATAATCGAGTGTTGTATAGAGAATAAGCAGAATGAGGAATAGCCACCCTAACGGAGGCACAAACATGAGCCCGGGCCTAGGCTCAAACGGAGCGGATCCGGCAAACACGAGCGCGAGATTATCAGCAAACCCCAAAGTATCCGTCCTGACCCCATACACAGAAGACAAGCCGTAGGCGTACACCAAGTTCGCAACGGTCACTGCCGCAATCGCAATAAAAGTAAGGATGTCCTTCTTCAAAACGGTCCTCAGGTCCGCGGCGACCAGCCTAAACAGCATCAGACCACCTCGCGTCTTTTTAAGAATCTCGCGGAAATCAAAGAAAAGACGAACAGCAAGATGATTTCCGCAAACCCCGCTCGAATGTCGGGCCAGTTATTTAGTGATTCCGACCTGATGCTGTTAAGAATGTTGCAGTTAAAGCCGACGCATGAAAGGACGCTAAAAATCCAGTCGTTAGCAAAGTGCCATGCAACCATAATCAGATATGGAACGACCATCGCCTTGATTCTGCTGCGAAACACAACCGACAGACCGGTCACGGCCATGGATAGAGCCCCCAGCGCCACCGCATCGAACAGTGTATAAACCAGCACGTATAACAGAGGCCGGGAATAAAACAGGCCAGAAAAATAGCTATGCAGATAGAGCCCGACGTAAGTCGATTCGTCGACCCGGGGGAGATACGCGGGAAACAGCATTGAGACAATCAGGAAGTTCACGAGTAGCGGAATAGCCGTGACCGCAAACGCAGAGAGAAAAGCAGACAGCATCTTCACGTTCACGTATGCATTTCTAGAAACACGTGTGCAGATCTGCGCCTCGTAACCGTTCAAACGCTCGGACAGGCATGACCACGACCCGGCCAACATGGCAAGCAACGGCAGCGCATAGAAAAACACCGACGCTAGCAACGGCGCGTTCGCGCTCACAACGATCCAGTTACCAAAGCTACTTTCACGCGTTTGGCCGAGGTATGTCTGAGACTGCAGACCAATGCCGTAGCCAAAAGATAACAGCTGCTTGCGCTCGGCCTCGAGTGTCCACCACGCCTCGATGGCAGCTGCCATCGAAATGGCAGTTGCAACCATAAGGGTCAACGCAAATATAGGATTGCCAAATATCTTGGACAGCTCGTGCCGTATTAGATTTCTATTCAAATGTCATCATCCTCCCATCGATGGGATGGAGCCGAGCGACAGCGCCTCATGGCTTTCTCCAATCAAAAGCGGTTAACAATGCGTCGACGCACGGCAACCTTTGCATGAATAGAGAAAGATGTCTGTAAACACCCGCTATTGAGTTGATCGCTCAGGCGTTTACACGTTATCTACCTGCGATAACAATGAAATAAGCTCCGCTTTATTCTTGATCCTCAACTGGCGGTAAGAAGCAGACCGCAGTGCTTGCACCGTAGATGCAGCGTAACCGACATCCTCCGCAATAGCCTTTGTCGTTGCGCCCTCTGCCGTCATCAGCAAGATTTGCGACTGAACATCGGAAAGGGAGCGCGACGTAAGCAGGGCCAGCTGGCGCACGCGGGCCGTTTCGGTGGACCCGTTCGCGCGGTACTCCAAGACGGCTTTCTCGTCCTCAACCGAGCGGGCGAGCGCGATGTGCGTGACGAACATGGGCACAGACCAGCAGACGATCACCGTTGCCACGACGACATTGAGAGCCATGCTTTGCCCCAACAACGACGCGAGGAACAACGGCTCGAAAACCATCAGATCCTGCACCATGCTGAGCAAGACAACCCAAGCAGGAGCCGTCGCCCCAAAGCAGAGCATCCATACCCCGAGCATTTTGCGCTGCGGACAGCTTCGCAGCACTATATACGTGAGCAGCATCCCCGTCAGTACCGCAAGTCCATGGATTCGACCCCTAGTAGTTGCATAGATTAAAGCGGTCACACCTATCGATACCAACAGCGTGATGGCCCGAGTATGGGCATGAACCTTAAACGGGCGCAGCTTAACAGCGAGCGAAGCCATAGACGCTATGCCGCAAAACAGGACCGGCGCAGCCATCAACGGATCGCGTACGCACCTCCATGCCGCGATATAAACAAAAGACCACTCCACAGCAGACAGTATCGCCCATACGCACGGGCTTCCGAGCCCGATCGCCCCATCCGCTCCATCCAGATCGTCCCCGCGCTTCGGTTTTCTACCCGCGCTGCACAGCGACAGAAGCAGCCCGAGACCCAATGTATAGCTTGCAAGAGAAAAGGCGATTGCATGCGTAACACCGGATCCCCAATCACTATCCGCCATTACCAAGGGGCCCGCTGCAAGGAGGATAAAAAATAATGTGAGCAGGTATCGAAACAGCCGGCGCGTCCGAGCTGATGCCAACATATCGTCAGCATGCCGCCGCGACAGCTCGGGCCCTACAGCATCACCCTCGTCCACAAACAACGCCACGAGCTCGCGTGCGCCCGCAACCGACGCCTTCCCGTATGCTCGGTGAAGCGTTGTTCGCACCGTCGATGGCTTCGTATTCGTCTCCCTGGCAATTTCCGCCGGCGTTTTCCCTTTGAGCAGCAGTCGAACAAACTGCTCTTCTCGAGGCGACAGGGCAGGGGAAAACACCCCCGCATCGAATGGGTCGGACGTGCGAGGGGTATCCGAATTGTTGTCCCGTTTCTCCCTTAGCAATGTATATACGAAGGCGGCAACAGCAATAGCGGACCCCGTCGACAGTGATGCAATGACCGTGGCATCGCTTGCAAAGTATGCCACCTCGACAGCCGGAACAAGGCCAATAGGAACTGCTACGAGCACAGAACGGGCAAACACGTCGCCCTGCCCCGACCAAAGGCGCGGGGACAGCAAAGCAGCGGGGGCCACGGTCAACATGAGATAGACCAGAGGAATTAAAAGCATAAGGCCAATTGATGCGGCCGTTACAGGGGACATCCCCCATGGCTCGGGAACGACTCTCCATGAAACTCGACAGCAAAACAGCAGGCAAGACAGGACAACTACTGTTTCTGCAAAAAGTGCGCTCTGCGGTCGGCGGGTCCCCCTTTCGCCGTCCCGCGCCGCCCCCCGTATCAAAGGAGAGCCCGCCGTATTCCAAATTACATATGAGAGGAGCAACGACCCAGTGAAGCACGAGGCGCATGAAACGCCGCGCAACAGCCAGATAGGCGCAAACACGAATGGAATAGAATCTCCGCGAGCATAGAAGGCCAAGTCGGCCCATTCGGGAACCGTAGCAATAACACCAAGGAAAACACCGATAGCACCGAGATGCTTCGGCCGTCTTATTTCTCTCCCCTTGCGGAGCGCAACACCATGACCAAACGCCGCGAGGCATGCACCAAGGATAACGAGCCAGGTCATCGCACCTGATGCCAGGCCGATTGAAGATGAAAACCGGTGATAAGGGGTGACCGCCATTACGATAAGCGCAACGGCACAGGCAGATGTAGCAGAACGGCGGGAAAAGAGCATATGGCCTCCATAGCGTGTCATTATATCGCTCGGGCTGCTCATTTATCTCCGCGCCTGCACCAGCCAGCATCAACGATTCAGGCGAACTCCAATCCGAGCCAGATCACGGTCCAGCTTTTGTCCGCAGTCCCCGCATCAAAGCGGGATGCGCTTTCCTTTTGAGTATCGATCCGGAAACTGCATCCCGTTCTAGGCCAATATTCTGGGATGCAGTTTCCGCAGCCTACCCCATTCGGAAAACGCATCCCGCAATTTGGACGAAAACTGGGACGCGCTTTCCGGATGGGTCGAGACGAGGGCCAAGCCAGATAGGCCACCTCACCCCGCTACCTTCACCATGCACCCGAGCGTGCTACACTAGCAGCATCTATGCCACCGCGAACAGCTCGGCTCCGCGCCCGCCGCTCGCAAACGAACTTTAAACGCACGAGGGTTGGCCATGCCGCTTTTCTCGCAACATACCGCCCGGTTCTCGCCGGACGTTCCCTTGGAGGGCACCAGCTCTCGCGATCTGCTCAAGCGGTACCAGCCGCTCGAGACACTTGCGACCGGCGGTTTTGGCTCCATCGAGATCTGCCGCGACACGCACCTGCGCCGCCGCGTCGCCATTAAGCGTATCCCCCTTATCAACGGTGCCGGCATGCCCGCCAGCGACATCATGGATGTCCTGCGCGAGGCGCACACCGCCGCCATGCTTCAACATCCCAATATCGTGCAGGTCATCGACTTTACGCACGACACAGCCTATGCCTACCTGGTTATAGAATATGTCGATGGCATGTCGCTGGCCGAGTTTTTGCACCGCGTGGACGGCCACTCACTTACCTTTGACGAGGCCGCGGCCATTGCCGATGCCCTGGGCCAGGCGCTCACCTTCGCCCATAGTAATGGCGTACTCCACCTGGACATTAAGCCCGCCAACGTGCTCATCGACCACTCGGGCAATGTAAAGCTCACCGACTTTGGCATGGCGCGGCTGTCGTCCGCCGGTGGCTTTGGCGGCTCGCGCGGCGGCACCATCGGCTACATGCCGCCCGAGCAGCTCGATATCGAGACCGGCACGGTCGACGAGCGCGCCGATGTCTTTGCCCTCGCCTGTGTGATCTACGAGGGCCTGTGCGGCAGCGCCCCCTTTATGGCGGCTACGCCCGCCGACTCGCTCGACCGCATCATCGGCGGCGCCACCTATCCCAGCGAGCTGATACCACACTTCCCCCCGGGAGCCGAGGCCGCGCTCATGAGCGCGCTCTCCCCCATGCCGCAGGACCGCCCCAACAGCATCGAGGCATTTTGCGACCAGCTCCTTGCCGGTCTGGGCAGCGTGCGCGAGGGCCGTCGCAGCCTGGAGCAAATGGTTGGCGAGCTTTCGGATGACGAGCAGGGGCTCGACGGTATCGAGCCGTCGCACTACGAGGACGACGCCATCGAGGTCGACCCCGCACTCGGCTGGGCAGGCACGCGCTGGAGCCATGCGCGCGACTACACCATGCGCACTATCTCGGCGCTAACGTGCGGCACCTTTAGCTTTTTGTTGATGCAAACGGCCGGGGTCGCGGCGCTTCCCGGCCTGGTCATTGCGGCTATCGCGATCGGAGCGGCGGCTGGCCTGGCCCCCCAGATCGGCTCGGCCATCTCGGCTGTGGGCTTTTTGGTGCTCATGGCCAACGCCACCATGCAGGCACAGGGCATCCTGTCGATGCTGCCCGTCGCGGTGATCTTTGCCGCCGCCATGTCCGGTTGGTGGATCGCCTGGGGTCGCACCGAGACTGCCGCGAGCGCCACGCTCACCTGTGCACTCGCGCTTGGCTGTCTGACCGGCAATACCTTCCTGGCAGCTGGGGTCGCCGCCGGCGTCGCGTCATTTTGGCTCGGCCCGGCAAGCGCCGCCGCGGCAACGGGCATGGGCGCGCTTTTTGCCCGTCTGGCCACGGTCGCGCTTTCAGCCGGAGGCGTGCTGGGGCTCGGTAACGTTGCCGCAGCGCTGGGAGACCCGCTCCTTTGGGCTGCCTTTGTGCTGGTCGCGGCAACTGCCGCGGCGTCATCTGCGCTGCTCAATGTCCATGCCAAGCGTGCCAATCAGGGCTCAAACCTTGCCGCAATCGCCGCCATCGCTGTCACCGGCATCGGCTGCGCAGCGGCGTCCTGTCTTGCACACCATATGGAAATTGCCAGCCTTGCAGCCGCGGTCGTCGCCAAGGCGGCGGTTGCGGGAACCCTATCCTCTATAATCGTTGGGATATGCCTATATTTGCTCGGATACCAAAGAACCTATACGGAGAGTGATCTTTCGTGAACTTCCTGAACATCTTCGAGGACCACGTGGCCGGCATCTTCGGTGCCACCCGTGCCCCGTTCTCCTTTAAGAAGCTTGCCAAGCAGGCCGCTCGCGACATGGAGGATCAGACTCTGGTGATCAACGGCGTCAACACGGCGCCGGCACTCTATACCATCCTGATCGCCGCCGACGACGATCCCATGCTCGCCCCGTTCTACCCCGAGCTTTCGCGCGAGGTCCGCGAGTTCGTGAAGGCGCAGGCCGAAAAGCGCCGCTATGTCTTTGTCGGCGAGCCCCTCGTGCGCTTTATGATCGATCCGCAGCTGCGCGCCGGCAAGTTCTCGGTCTTTGCCGAGAACGTCGATGCCCCCACGCTCGGCCGCCTGTACGAAGAAGAGCGCGCCTATCAGAACGGCCTGGGCCAGAACAGCTCCGCGGCAAGCCGTGCCGCCAGCGCCCCGCGCGCCGGCCAGCAGCAGTTTGCTGCCCCGCAGCAGCAGCGCCCCGCCGCCATGCCCCAGCAGCAGCCGACGCCTCGCGCCGCCGCTCCCGACCCGCTTGCCGTGGCAGACCCCTTCGCGCCTAGCGTCCCCGACCCCGCCGCCGCACCCATCCCGGTGCCGCAGACCGTCTCGCGCGACGCGCTTGCCGGCATGGGCGGAGCCGCCGCGACCGGTGCCGCCGTGGGCCTAGGCGCCGCAGCCGGCATCGCCTCCAACATGGCGAGCACTCGCGCCCCGCAGCGCCCGCTCGCCCAGCTCGTCGA
>DBGBJN010000054.1:0-3608 GCA_048449885.1 Collinsella sp. | reverse complement strand
CGCCATGCCCAAGACGTCTCAGGTGAGCGTGGGTGAGTACGAGGAGTTTTGGGAGCCGTTTGTTGCCGAGGGTAAAGACGTGCTGCACCTGACGTTGTCGTCGGGTATTTCGGGCACGTATGGATCGGCCTGCGTTGCGGCGCAGATGCTCGCGGATCGCTATCCCCAGGGCGGCAAGGTGCGCGTCATCGATTCGCTGGCGGCGTCTTCGGGCTTTGGTCTGTTGCTGGAATATGCCGCCGACGTGCGCGATAGTGGGGCTTCACTCGACGAGACGGCCGCTTGGATTGAGGAGCATAAACTCAACCTGCACCACTGGTTCTTCTCGACCGATCTGTCGAGCTACCTACGCGGTGGTCGCATTTCGGCTGCGAGCGCGATCATCGGCACGGCGCTTAAGATTTGCCCGCTTATGACGGTCGATTGCGAAGGTAAGCTGTCGCCACGTGAGAAGATTCGCACTAAGAAGCGAGCGATTTCCGAGATGGCTAAGACCATGATGGCACACGTGCAGGGCGGTGCGGATTATTCGGGTAAGTGCATCATGTCGCACTCGGCGTGCCGCGAGGATGCCGAGGCAGTTGCGGCGCTGATTGAGGAACAGGTTCCGCAGCTTAAAGGCAAGATTGAGATCAATGACATCGGTACTCTGATTGGCTCGCATACCGGACCTGGTACGGTGGCGCTCTTCTTTATGGGCGACAAGCGCGTGGATTAACGTTCGTGGGCTGGCTGACAGTTTTAACCGCTGCGCCTGTCCCTCCTGACATTCGATAACAGAAAGGGCCCGTTCCGTTGTTTGTGGAGCGGGCCTTGCTGTTGCGGCTAGCGTTTCTTTCCGCGGAAGAAGAAGCCGTGCAGTGACGGCTTGAGGCCGCGATTGGCGCGATGCTCCTCGACGCGCTCGTGGATCGAAGCGACGCGCTCGATGACTTCGTCGGGAATCGGCACGTCGGGATTCATGTTCTCGACCTGGCTGACCTCGGCGGCGGCGACCTGGTCGATAATGGGCACGTCGTCGCGCGAGATGACAGGTGTGGCGTCTTCTTTCATCTTGCGATAACGCTGCATCATGTCGGTCTGTAGCTGCTGGGCCGAAGGCGGCGTCCAGATGATGGCGTTGGCGCCGGCGGCGATGGTTTCACGGATGCTCTCTGGCGTCTTGCCGCCCGGCGCGATGAGCGGCAGGTTGGGATAGTGCTCGCGCAGCTCGCGTAGGACCTGGGGCGTGTTCTTGCCGGCGGCGATGTTGAGAATCTTGGCGCCGGCGCGCACCTTGGCGTGGGCATCGTCGTCGCAGCGAACGACCGTGGCGATGACGGGGATGTCGGCGATGTTGGTGATGTGCTCTACCATCTCGGCAGTAGCGGGGGAGTTGACCACGCAGCCCGCCGCGCCCTGCATCTCGGAGACGGCTGCCATCTGCACGGAGCGCTTACCGGTCGTAGTTCCGCCGCCCACGCCTACAAAGACCGGGCACTCGGCGACGGTCAGCAGCGCTTGCGTAATGGCGGGCTGCGGCGTGAAAGGGTAGACCGCAAAGACGGCGTCGGCGTTGGAGTTGCGGATAACCGCGACGTCGGTGGTGTAAATGAGCGACTTGATGCGTCGGCCGAAGAGCGTAAAGCCGCTGGCCTCCTCGATCTCGTCGGGCATGCGAAGGGCCGCCTTGCGCAAACGCCCGTCGATGGGCAGCGGCTCCATGGGGAGCATTCCGCTGGGGGTCACGGCTACCTGGGGCTCG
Source organism: Collinsella sp. (assembly GCA_048449885.1). Classification (GTDB taxonomy): domain Bacteria; phylum Actinomycetota; class Coriobacteriia; order Coriobacteriales; family Coriobacteriaceae; genus Collinsella. The sequence goes on along the minus strand of DBGBJN010000054.1, from coordinate 1,864 downwards.
GTGAACTCGTCTGCGAGCTCGACCTCGGAGAAATCGACCGAGGCGACGATGTCCTCGTGAACCTCGGCGGGTACATCGATGGGAGCTTGGTCGTTTGCCGCGGCAGGCGTGTCGAAGGAGCTGGTGCCGACGAAGGCGTCGACGCGCTCATTTAGATCGTTGAGGGTATCCATGGAGACTCGATTCTATGTGATGACGGCCGGCGCGATGCAGCCGGAATTGCGAATGCTAAATCGTTTGACGAGTTGATTTTTCCCCGCCGCGCCATCCGTTAGACCGAAGGGCAGGCGAACGTGAAGGAGCTGTGGTGGCGGGGATCGAGGTGCTATCTTGAAAGTCCCGTTTAAAAGAGAGGTGACGCGGTATGGAATTGACAGCAATGTTTGGCTCGATTGGCCTGTGTGTGGGCGCAATCGTTGCCGCCGCGGTCATCTACTTTGTGGTCACGGCCATTAAGGGCAAAAGGGCCGAACGCAAGGAGCGCGCGATGCTTAAACAGCATCGCGACCAGCAGGGCAAACGCGCACAGAGATAGCTTGTTGAGTTTTGGATCCGTGCGCTAGCTGCGTTTTCGGATCAGGGCAATGTAGAAGCCCTCAAAGTCGCGGCTAGGCGGAATGGTCAGCGTACCGGGCATACCGTTGGCGACGGCCGAGACATGGCCGGCAGCGATGGCCTCAGTGAGGGCATTGCACTCGATATGCGGCTCCTCGCCGGCATCCTGGGCGCGACGCGCTTCGCTTTCGCTCGGCGTGCCGTCGAGGGGGATGAGCTCGCAGTCCATATGCTTGTCGAGGGCCTCTTGCAGGGCGTCCTCGTTTTCCTGCGGCAAGATCGAACAGGTCGAATAGACGAGCGTGCCGCCCGGTTTGAGGGCACCCATGGCGCGGTCCAGAAGCGCGCGCTGCGAGCGGGCACACTTGCCGAGCAACTGCTCGGTGAGGCCGCGCAGGCTCTTTTCGTTGCCGCTGATGACGGTGCCCGTGCCGGTGCAGGGAGCGTCGAGCAGGATGCGGTCAAAGCGGAAGAACTCGTCGAGCTCGCGTGCGTCGATGCGCATGACGGGCACATTTTTTGCGCCTTGGCGGTGGAGGTTGGCTTCGAGCTTTTCGGCGCGGGGAATGCTCATCTCGCAGGCCGTGAGGTGTGCCTGGCCCTGGGTGAGGGCGGCGATCTGCGTCGTCTTGCCGCCGGGGGCCGCGCACATGTCCAGGATGTCCTCGCCGGCCTGAGCGCCCAACACCAAAGGCGGCATCATGGATGACAGGCTTTGCAAGTAGATCTTGCCGTCGCGGTAGATGTCGAGGTCCCACAGGTCGGATACCTGGGCCTCGGGCAGGATGAAAGCGTCCGGGTGCCAGGCAACGGTTTGGTGTGCGATGTCGGCCTCGTCGAGTGCGGCAGCGATGTCTTCGGCGGTCGCCCTGAGCGTGTTGGCGCGCAGTGTGACTGGGCGTGTGGCCGCGGCGCCAAAGCCTTCGATCATGAGCTGAGCATCGGTGGGGGCATAGGCGCCGGCGACCGTGTCGACCATAAAGCGCGGCAGGTCGGCGGCGGAGTGTTGGGCGGCAAGCTGGTCGGAAAGCTCGGTAGCGGCAAACTGCCTGAGCTTGAGCTCGGGCTTAACCTGCTTTTTCTGCTTACGACGACGCGGCTTGGACATCCGTCTTTCCTTCCCGTCCCAAATTGACTACTTTCCGGGCACGCCGCTGCTGGCGTGCTTTAGTACTGGCTCTCGTGCTTGCTGAAGAAGTCGAAGCGCGGGGGCAGCGGCTTCACGCGGTGCTCGCCGGGCTTCTCGCCCAGGCTCTCCATAAACTCGTCCGTGGAGGCAAAGATGTTATCCCAGCTAAAGAAGGCGACC
>DBGBJN010000053.1:0-3260 GCA_048449885.1 Collinsella sp. | reverse complement strand
TTCTCAGCGTTTGCAGGTTGCGCGCTATTTGGACGAGGGCGAGCCTTATGTTGAGGTTCAGGCCCGTACCGGCGCTTCGTCCACCACGGTGAGCCGCGTTTCAAAGGCGCTGAACGGCGAGTACGGTGGCTACCGCAAGATCCTCATTAAGTTGGAGGATGGCGAGTAGGCCGGCGACAACATTGAATTACGAAGAACCGTCCCTCCGGGGGCGGTTTTTATATGCCTGCAATCGGCTGGTGCGTTGGGTTCAGGTTGCTTTGTACCAAAAGATGGAACTGCGGTGGCAATGTGTCCGCTTGGGCGGGTAGGATGGATGCATTGATTATTGCGAACGGTTTGAGCGGAGGACCATGCCTGTTCGAATCTATACCACCAATGCCGGCACGGATTTGAGCGATGCCGAGTCGGCGCTGCTTGCCGACCTTATTGCCCGTCACGGGCGTGCCGTGCTGCTGGCGCCAACGTTCGCCGAGCTCGACCTGTGCCGTCATGATGCGGCGGAAGCCGGGGCTTCGCTGGGTATCGACTACAAGACACCTTCGTCATGGCTTCGCTCGCTTTGGGAGCTTTTGGGCGACGGGCGCGATTTCGTCGACAACCTGCAACGCCAGATGCTGTTTTCGGATATGATTGCCCGCCGCGACGATGCCGACCTGCAGCCGCTTTCGCGTAGCCAGGGCACGGTGCGCATGCTCGCGCGCATGGCTCGCGATGTGCTTCCGGGTGTGGCGGGGACAGGTGCCGAGCGTTGCTGCGACAACGTTTGCCGGCCCGATCCCAAGAGCGACGCCGAGGCTCGCGTATTCGAGCTGTTGAGTGCCTATGCGAGCGGCTTGGACCGTCGAGATATGGTCGAGCCCTGCGAGGCAGCTGACATTATGGCCGGCGCTTTGACCGACAGCCTGCCGGCGTACGCCCGCGCCGTTTGCGTGCGCGGCGTCACGTCATTTACGTATAGCCTGCTCGAGCTGCTGTCCGCCGTGGCAAACAACGGGGGAGAGGTTGTCGTGCTGCTCGCCCGCGAGCAAGCGGCGATGCGTGAGGAGCTGGCCACGGCCCTTGATACCCGCGGTGTGCTGTTTGAGGTTGCACCGCTGGACGAGGATGCTGGCGCTCCCGCGACTGCTCCAAAGTCCGTCGCACGTCCTGCCTTTGTGGAAGTCGCCGGCCCCCATGCTCGTGCCCGTGTCTATGCGGACGTCATCGATAAGATGGTGAAAGCGCACAAGGAGTCCAAGGTCAACGATGCCGCCTCCGCGCCCGCCGATCCCGTGCGCGTGCTCGTTGTTTCTGCCCGGGCACCCCAGTTGTTCGGTGAGCTCGCCGCTCGTTTGGCGGCGCGCCACGTTGCTGCCGAGACGACCGAGTTCACGGCGTTTTCTCAATCCATTGTGGGCAGGCAGTTCACGGCGCTCGCCAACCTGATCGAGCGTACGAAGGCCGCCGACGAAGGGGCAGCTTCCAAGACTGAGTGGTGGCCCGCTCCGGAGCTTACCGACTGGATTTACAGCCCGCTTTCGGGTGCCGACGCCGCCAGCGCGCGCACGTTCGACAAGAATATGCGTCTCTCGCGCAGCAAGACTACTGCGGGCGTCAAGAGCTTGCTGCAGAGCGTGCAGGGCCAGATCAGGGGCGCGCGTAAAGCGGCGAGTGACGAGAACTGGTTTAAGAACGTGCCGTGCGTGGTCTCGGACGTGTTCCAGGCGCTGTGGCGCGACAAGCCCGTGACGGCGCTCAAGGCCATGCTTGCCGTCGCCGAGGCGCTGCCCGATCGCGCGTTTGGCGGTCTCGACGGTCAGGCCCGTCGCCAGGCGGAGACCACCCTGCTGCGACATGCCATCGACATTCTTATGAACGACGCCCGCGCGCTCGACGTGTCGCAGGCCGCGACCGTGCCGGTTCTCGACGGCGTTCGAACCAAGGTGGACAAGCGCAGTACCGCCTACGATTACGAGACCTACGAGGTCGATCGCACACCACGGGCACAAGTGCGCTTCGCGTCGCTTGCCGATGCGTCGGTTCTGCGTCCTGGCAGCTACGATGCCGTGCTGTTTGCCGATGTCGACCTGGACAGCTATCCGCTTTCGCACGAAGAGGGCCCGCTTGCCACGTTGACAGCCGAGCTGCGCCGCGACGGCGTGTCTTTGGAGCCCGCTGCCCTGCTGCGCGTGCGCTTTGGCCGTGCGATGCAGGCGGCGAGCGGTCCGGTCGCGCTCGCCCGTGTGACGCACGATCGCCAGGCACGCGAGTGCTACCCGGCAGCCGTATGGACCGAGCTGTGGGCACATGCCGAGGCCGCTGGCGCTGCCAAGCTCATGCGCGTGGGCGAGGGCGATATCATCGCCGACTTTGATCCCGCGGCAGGTGAAGGTCTTAGGCGCGAGCGCGTGACCTGCGAAGCTCCTCAGCATCTGAGCGATGAAGCCATTCCTTATCTTGTCCTGCGCCGTCGCGATGGCGAGGGCGAGGATGCGCCGCTGGTGCCGCGCCTGACGTCTGCCTCGCAGATCGAGGCCTATTCGACCTGCCCGCTATGCTGGTTCGTCTCGTACCGCGTGAAGCCCCAGTCGATCGACGCCGGCTTTGGCAATATGGAGAAGGGCAACTTTGTCCACGACGTGCTGGAGCATCTGCACGCCCGTCTGCCCCAGGAGGGCATGGAGCGCGTGACGCCCGAGAACCTGCCGCGCGCTCAGGAACTGCTACACGAGGTCTTTGACGAGACCTTGGCCGAGCACGCCGGCAAGCGCGGTACCGAGGGCCCGCTGGTGCCGCTTTCTCCAGTGGAGGAGCGTCAGGTGGCCGAGATTTTGCCCCAGCTGGAAGGTGTGCTCGCCTACGAGTCCGAGGCGCTTGCCCCCTTTGCCCCGCGCTACCTTGAGTTCGCCTTTAATGAGCTTAAGGTCGAGTATGCCGGTTGGCCGCTCGGCGGGCGCATCGACCGCGTGGACGTGGACGCCGAGAATCGTGCCGTGGTGATCGACTACAAGCATCGCACGGGCGTTGAGGAGTTTAAGCTCGCCGACCCTACGGTGCGCGACGAGGAATCGGGCACGGCGCCCATCGACGACCCGCGCTGGCTGCCGCCCCATACCCAGACACTCATCTACGCGCAAGCCATGCGTCGGGCGCTGGGCCTAGATACCCGTGCTGCGCTCTATTTCTCGACCAAGGGCGGCAAGCCCGCGCTGCGCGGCGCGGCGAGTGCCGAGTTGCTCGAGGAAGAGCGTGGTGACGGTCGCATCCCGGGCCTCAAG
>DBGBJN010000052.1:0-3757 GCA_048449885.1 Collinsella sp. | reverse complement strand
GATCGAACCACAGGTCGCGCGAGGCGTAGGTAAACTTAACGGGTACGACTAACGGCATTTCAGTGCCTTCCTGATATCGAACAGCATGACCTCGATGGCCAGCTGGGGAGTAACGTTTCTGGCGATGTTGCGCTCGGCGGTCGCGACTGCCTCGAGCGCCCGTGTGGCACCCGCAACATTGGTCGCGGCGGCAAGCCGACCGATCGTGTCGCGCACGTCTTCGTTCACCACGTCGGCTGCCTTGTCCTGAAGCGTCAGCAGCACGTCGCGCATGAGCGTCCGCGCGCTCGCCAGCGCTTCCATGATACCCGAACGCTCGCGCGCGTTGAGTTCGCGCTTGTTGCGGTCCTCAAGCTGCTTCAATGCTCCACGCGACAGGTAGTCGGCGTTTTGCTCGAGCACCTTTTCCTGTGTGGACTTGACCTCGGCGAGCGGTGCCTTAACGGCGACAATAAGCGACTTGGCGCGGCTGAGCACATCGGCCTCGTCGGCAGCGATGAGCGAATCGATGGCACGGACCATCTGGCGGCGAGCATCCTGGCGCTCGGCACTCTTAAGGAACTCGATACCGCGCGTGGGGCTTCCCGCCACGGCGACCGCCATGCGGCAACGCGCGAAATCCTGACCCGTCGCGCGACTCACGGCACGCGCGGCCACGGTGGGCGACACCAGCCGAAACGGCACACACTGGCAGCGGCTCACGATGGTGGGCAGCATCACATCTGCCGAGGTGCCCAGCAGGATGAACATGACGCCCTCGGGCGGCTCCTCGAGTGTCTTGAGCAGTGCGTTGGCGGTGTTAGCGCGCAGCTGCTCGGCACGGTCGATGATGTAGACCTTGGCCTTGGCGCGGATGGGCGTCAGCGGAACGTCGTCGAGCAGCTCGCGGGTCTGGGCAATGAGGTATCCCGTGGCGCTCTCGGGCGTGTAATAGTGCACGTCGGGGTGTGTGTGCCGAGCAACGCGCACGCAGCTATCGCATGCGCCGCAGCCGTCCTGCTCGCACAGGAAAGCTTGGGCGAGCGCCCATGCGGCATCGAGTTTGCCGGCGCCGGGAGCGCCCAAAAACAGGTAGGCGTGCGATGCGCGGCCGCTGGCGACGGCGTTGGTCAAAAAATCGCGCACGCGCTGTTGGGTGTCGAGCTTGGCCAGCAGGCTTGTCTGAGCGGGGGCCATGTTACTCGGCCTCCTTAGCAAGCGCGCCGACGACGGCGTCTTGCGGAATGTCGAGACCGTACGCGCGAATCTGCTCGACCGTCTTCTCGAAAACTTCCTCGATGGTCGCGGTAGCGTCGATGAGCTTTACGCGGGCGGGTTCCTCGGCAGCAATGGCACTAAAGCCCTGGTAGACACGCTCCTGGAATGCCATGCCTTTGGCCTCCATGCGATCTGCCGCGCCACGGGCTGCCATGCGCAGCGCCGCCTGCTCGGGCGTGATGTGATAGACGAGCGTGAGCGCCGGGTGCGTTCCCGCAACGGCCAGGTTGTTGGCATCGCGCACCATCTGGCGATCAAGGCCGTCGGCAAATGCCTGATAGCAGGTTGTGGAATCGTAGAAGCGGTCACACAGGACCACCTTGCCGGCCGCGAGGGCGGGAGCTATGACCTCGTGCACCAACTGAGCGCGTGCCGCCTCGTAGAGCAACAACTCGCAGGTGTCGCCCATCGCTGTATTGGCGGGGTCGAGCAGCAGAGCACGGATCTTTTCGCTGATGGCGGTACCGCCCGGCTCGCGCAGGCTCACAACCTGGTAGCCAGCGAGTTCGAGCGCGCGGGCAAGCAGACGCGCCTGCGTGGACTTGCCGGCGCCATCGACGCCCTCGAGCGTGATAAAGCTATGTTGAGCGGGCTCAAAAGCCATGGGCGCAGCCCCTTCCTACAAGGCGCGTAAATGCGAGTTATAGCAACCAAGCCATGATACCCCAGTGCTCGGTGCGTCCCCAATGGCTAAAGGTGCCTTTCCGAAGTTGCGGTGAAATAGGGACTGATTGAAGCTCTGAGACCGCCAAACAGTCCCTATTTCACACAACTTATGAAGGGGAATTTGGGGTGCTGGGTATAATCGTCGTATTGCATTGAAATGTGGCGAAAGGAGTGGCAATGTCTCGGTATTGCGCCTCGTGCGGCAAGCTTCTTGCAGATAATGCCAAGTTCTGCACCTCGTGCGGTGCACCCGTTGAGCAAACAGCCGCGAGCGATAGCCAGCCCGCTTTTGAGCAGACCGGCTCCCTTGATACGCCGCAAGCCAAGGCGGACGACCCCCTCGCCTATCGCCCCGACCCCGCCGCAAGCCCCGCGGCCGTCGAGACCACGCAGCGCATACCCGTCGCGAGCGGCTCGCCCCAACAGCAGCCGGCTCCCGCATACGCGCCCGCTTCGCCACAGACCCCCGCTCCCAAAAAGAGCGGCACCGGGCCGCTTATCGCCGTTATCGTTGTGCTGGTGGCGATCATCATCGCCCTGGTCGTTTTCTTTGTGATCAAGCCTTTCGACAACGCCGCCACGCAGACGACTGCCGAGGTAGCTAAGCTGCACCATGACGTCGATGACGATGACCTAAAGCCTCTCGGCGATCCCAACAGCCTGTACGACGATGATGACGATGACGACGAGGATGGCGGCGAAGCAACGCTCTCCGAGCAGAACCTCTACCGCCGACTGAGCGAATACTACGACTTGCTCGAAGACCTCGACAACTACGTCCGTGGCTGCGCGCAGAACTTCAACGGCAGCTATCTGGAAGAGGATCGAACCACCCGTCAAAATCTCGCCGACGTCGCCGAGCGCACGGAGGACACCATCGAGCAGTATTACGACATCGTCGAGGACCTAGACGTCCCGACGAGCTCCAAGAACTACAGCTCCTGGAAGGACATCATCGCCCTGTACGACGACCTGGATCACCGCATTGACGCAATCTGTGATGCCTGGGAGATCAGCCTGAAATACGCCAAGCCTGAGGACCACAAGAATGAGATCGTGGCGCCGCTGTCGCGCGACAACGTGGCGGGCACCAATGACAATAAGTACCGCCTAGATTTTGAGGAGCGCTATCCCAGCGCCAAGCCTGTCGAGGTGAAGTAATCCCAACAACTGATCAAAACTTGCGGTGAAATAGGGATTAATTAGGCCTTTTGCCAGCAAAAACAGTCCCTATTTCACCGCAACTTAGAAGTGGGGCCGGGCGCGCATTTGCATTTGCGCGCCCGGCCCCGCCGCGTCTATATGTGCTCGGTTACTTGTCGGCGGCCTTCTTGGTGGTCGTCTTTTTGGCGGTCGTCTTCTTGGCAGCAGTCTTCTTTGCCGCCGTCGTCTTCTTGGCCGTGCTCGCCTTAGTCGTGGCCTTGCGGCCGCGGGCGGGCTTCTTCTCCTTGGTCGGGCAGTCCATGTTCACGCAGATGCGCCACGGACCGCGCGCCGTGTTGACCACCACGATGGGGGCGCCGCACTCGGGGCAGGTCTCACCCGTCGCCTCGAGCTTACCGCGCGCCGGCAGAGGATAGCTCACGCCGCAGTCATCGTAGTTGGTGCAGCGGATAAAGCGCTTGCCGCTCTTCTCGCTCTTGTGCGCGATCAGGTCGCCATGGCGTCCGGCCTCGGCGCACACCTTGCACTCGCCCACCTTAAGGTCGGGCTCGTAGTTGGTGGGGCACGTGGGGTTCACGCAAATCTCGAAGGCCTTCTGGCGGAACGGCTGGCACTTAATGCGCGGCGCGCCGCACTCGGGGCACACGGCCGCCTCGCCCTCGAGCGGGCT
>DBGBJN010000051.1:0-1738 GCA_048449885.1 Collinsella sp. | reverse complement strand
CAGCGAGAAATTTGAGCCCGCGGGCCACGATGTGGTGTTCGATCACGTGGCATTTGGCTATGGTGCGGGCGAGGACGGCCGCGCCGGCGAGAAAGTTCTTACCGATGTGAGCTTTACCGCCAAGGAAGGCGAGGTCACGGCACTGGTCGGTCCTTCGGGCTCTGGCAAGTCTACGGTGAGCCGCCTGGCCGCGCGCTTTTGGGATGCCACCGCGGGCAAGGTTACCGTGGGCGGTGTGGATGTTGCGAGCGTGGACCCCGAGGTGCTCCTGCGCGACTACGCCATCGTGTTCCAAGACGTGCTGCTCTTTGACGATACAGTGATGGGAAACATCCGCCTTGGCCGCCGCGACGCCACCGACGAGGAGGTCTTGGCCGCCGCACATGCCGCCAACTGCGATGAGTTCGTGAACCGCATGCCGCAGGGCTACGACACCATGATCGGCGAGAACGGCTCCAAACTCTCCGGTGGCGAGCGCCAGCGCATCTCCATCGCCCGCGCGCTGCTCAAAGATGCGCCCATCGTGCTGTTGGACGAGGCGACGGCAAGCTTGGACGTGGAGAACGAGACCGTGGTACAGCAGGCACTCTCCCGTCTGCTTGCAGGTAAGACGGTTATCGTTATTGCCCACCGTATGCGCACGGTGGAAAATGCCGACAAAATCGTTGTGCTCAAGGATGGTGTGGTTGCCGAGCAGGGCGCTCCGGCGCAGCTCAAGGCGGCAGGTGGAGAATTCGCCCGCATGGTTGCGCTGCAAAAGGAAGCGGCGGACTGGCAGCTGTAGGAATATGACAAAGGGGCAGTCCCTTTGTCATATTGAGTTCACCCCCATAGTTTCCAAAAAGTTAACCTTTGTTGACCTCAATAGTTAGATAAACTAAACTATTTTCCAAAAGTGTGCTCGAGCAAACTTGTTTACTCGGGTGCTGAGGCACCGTGCCGCGTCCAATGCGGCAAAAGGGAGAAGCAACATGAAGAAGTCGACGTTCAATACCCTGCTTGTCGGTGGCGGTTTTCTGCTTGGCACGGCCGGCATCAAGCTGCTTACCAGCGCTCCGGTCAAGAATGCCTGCGTGCAGGGCATTGCGTGTGGCATGCGCGTCAAGAACTGCTACCAGGACATGGTCGAGCAGGCCAAGGCTAATGTCGACGACATGGTTGCCGAGGCTGCCTACATCACCCAGAGCGAGGCCGCTGCTGACGAGGCAGCCGAGTAACGCTCCCAGGCGCAAACTATGAGATTCTCGATTATTAGCGAGATCCCCGGCAGGACCCGTCTTCAATTGGCGGGTCCTGTGCCAGAGAGCGATCTCGATGCACTTCTTAAGCTTGGCGGCGACATTGACGGCGTGCGCAAAGTGCGCGTGTACGGCCGCATTGGCCAGATGGCGCTGGAGTACGACGAGCCGCGCCGCGCGAGCGTGCTCGACGCCTTGGGCGCACTCGATGCTCAAGCTATCGCCGATGCCAAGTCGGGCTACGTGATGCAGCTTGAGCCACGCAAGCACAAGCTTGTCATGGATCTGGCGACACTTATCGGCGCCCACTACGCGCGCCGCTGGTTTTTGCCGACGCCTCTGCGTGCGGTGTTTGTCGTGGCCGGTTACATGGCATTTTTGCGCGCTGCCCTTCATGAGCTGGCGCAGCCGCGCCTGACCGTTCCCGTGCTCGACGCTTCGGCCATCGGCATTTCGTTCGTCAAGCGTGATGTCGACACCGCGGGCCAGACGATGTTCCT
>DBGBJN010000050.1:0-4461 GCA_048449885.1 Collinsella sp. | reverse complement strand
GCGCTGCCCGTCCGAGGACGGCACCGCCTCAAATTTATGGCGTCGAGACGCTTTGGTTTTGGGCGGAGACCTTGACCGTTTTTGTTCAGATGTTTGCGGGATGCGTTACGGCAATAGATTTATGGCGGTATCGCAACTCGTTCCATTGGGTGCCGCGTCGCCTTTTGAGGTCGAGGCGTATTTGTTGCTTGGACTGCCGCGAGCCCTGGGAGGCGAAGGTTTTTGCGGCATAGAGCTTAATGTTGAAGTGATGCTAAGCACAAGTGCTCGAGCGATTGTGGGAAAGTCCCGTGTATATATCGACCTACTTCTTTCTTCGCCGGACGGTAGGCGACAGGTGGCCATTGAATGTCAGGGAAAGGCCTCGCACGGACGCGCAGGGGATGGCTTGCGTGACGCTGACCGCATGACGGCCCTTCAGGCCATGGGCTACGATGTGCTTCTCCTTACACACAGACAGATATCGGATGAGGATAGATTCCGCGCGATCGTTAAGGCCGTATGCAGGATGCTCGATGCTGAATATCGTGATAAAAGCTCGGATGAGCAAAGGGCTGAGGCATTACTCCGGTCTGAACTATTCATTGACTGGACAAAATTGGGAGTAATCGACGGAAAGATGCCCGTTAGACACAAAATGGCTCGATCGTGGACGGCTGCGAATCTAAGTGAGTAGACTTTCGGCACTTTGGCGACTAGGTCGTTTTGCAACAAGGCATTTACCTGCGGCTTTATAAAGTGATATGGATGGTCTGCTCGGCAAGTTCCAAAAAGTCTACTCACTTAGTTTTTGACGAGAAGCCGATGCCGAAGACGGTCCTATTTCAGGGCGTTAACAAGTTCGTGAGGCACGAAAAAGGCCCGGACCAATACGGTCCGGGCCTCATCGAGCTAGAGGTTATGTCTCAAGCGGTTGGCTTAGCCAAAGTAGCGCTTAAGCAGGCCGGCAAAAGCTTTGCCGTGGCGGGCCTCGTCACGAGCCATCTCGTGCACGGTGTCGTGGATGGCATCGAGGCCAGCGGCCTTGGCGCGCTTAGCAAGATCGGTCTTGCCGGCGGTGGCGCCGTTCTCGGCCTCAACGCGCATCTCGAGGTTCTTCTTGGTAGAGTCGGTCACGACCTCGCCCAGGAGCTCAGCGAACTTGGCGGCATGCTCGGCCTCCTCGTGGGCAGCTTTCTCCCAGTACAGGCCGATCTCGGGATAGCCCTCGCGATGGGCGACGCGAGCCATGGCCAGGTACATACCGACCTCGGAGCACTCGCCCTCAAAGTTGGCGCGCAGGTCGGCAACGATGTCCTCGGAGACGCCCTCCATCTTGGCGACGCCCACGACGTGCTCGGCAGCCCACTCGAGCTGACCCTCCTCCTGCTTCAGGAAGCGAGAACCGGGAACGCCGCACTGGGGGCACTTGAAGTCCTCGGGCAGCTGGTCGCCGTCGAACTCTTCCACATAACCGCAAACGGGGCAAACAAACTTCATGATTCGATCCTTTCGATCGATGGCGATTGTGCGCTCGTCCGGTCCCGTAAGGGCCCTCTCCGGACGTGCGTCTTGACGAGTTCTATTATCCATAAATGCAACCAAATGTGAAGCCTATTAGGAATGATTTTTAATAAAACAATTTTGAGATATGAAGATGTTAATTGATTGACGATTGGCAGGCCGTCTTTGACCGCCGCTGAGTACAATCGGTCGAGCAAATGTTGACCAATCAACAAATGAAGGAGCTTCCTTTATGCATCTAGCCCGCCGCGCCTGGTGCCGAACATATCAGACGGTTTTTCGCATTGCATTGCCGATCCTGCCCTATACCGAGCCGCGCATTTTAGAGCATGCCGAGGATGTGCTCGCGGTGCTTCAAAAGCGCTCGATCCAGAAGGTCCTTATCGTGACAGACCCTGGTATTGCACGTTTGGGACTCACGGCATCACTCGAGCGTGCGCTTACGGCTCAAGGGATTGGCGTTACGGTCTATGCCGAAACGCGTGCGAACCCCACGGTCTCAAACGTGGAGGAAGCGGCGTCCCTGTACCGAGAGAGCGCCTGCCGGGCCATTATCGGCTTTGGCGGAGGATCAGCCATGGACTGCGCCAAGGGCGTGGGCGCACGCATTGCGCAGCCAAACAAGCCCATCAACAAGATGCGCGGCCTGTTGCGGATTCATCGTCGCCTGCCGCTGCTCATCGCCGTTCCCACTACCGCCGGTACGGGAAGCGAGGTCACACTTGCGGCGGTAATTACCGATGACGAGACGCACTACAAATACCCCATTAACGACTTTGTGCTCATCCCGCGTTTTGCAGTCCACGACCCCGAGTTTACGTGCGGCTTGCCCGCCTCCATTACGGGGCAGACGGGCATGGACGCCCTGACGCATGCCGTCGAGGCCTTTATCGGGCGAAGCACCACGCCCTATACGCGCAAGATGGCGCGACAGGCGGTTCAGCTCATCCACGACAATTTGCTCGAGGCCTATGAGCATGGCGACAACATGCGTGTGCGTCGCAATATGCTTTCGGCGGCGTATAAGGCGGGTGTTGCCTTTACGCGCTCCTATGTTGGATACGTTCATGCCATCGCACACAGCTTGGGCGGGCGTTATGGGATTCCGCACGGCTTGGCCAACGCTATCATCCTGCCGCACATGCTTCGCGCTTATGGTGACGCCGCCGCCCCCAAGCTTGCCGATCTTGCTCGCATGGCGGGCATTGCGCCGGCTACCGCACAAGACAGTCTTGCGGCCGAGGCCTTTATCGATTGGGTCGACCGCATGAACGCCGCCTTGGGCATACCCAAATATGTGACGGGCATTCGCCGCTCCGACATTCCCGAGATGGCGGCGCATGCCGATGCCGAGGCCAATCCCCTGTACCCCGTTCCGCTTCTAATGGACCGCTTGGGGCTCGAGCATATGTACGAAGTCGTTGCAGGTGGTATGTTTGAGAGCGAGAATTAGGAGGGCCCATGAACACCGAGGAAATTGCGCGCATCGTCGGCGATCAGCGCGCCTACTTTAAGACGCACGCTACGTTTGATGTTGATGCTCGACGTCGCGCGCTCGCGAGTTTACGCGATGCGGTGCGGGCCCACGAGGCCGATATCGCCCATGCGCTCAAGACCGATTTGGGAAAGTCGCATAACGAGGCCTATATGTGCGAGATCGGCACGTCGCTTTCCGAGATTCGTCATCAGATCGCTCACGTGGCTCGATGGAGTCGTCCGCGCCTGCGTCCGTGTGACCTTGCCAACGCCGTGAGTGTGTGCAAAACGCAAGCCGTGCCCTATGGCGTCACGTTCATCATGGCTCCGTGGAACTACCCATTTTTGCTAACACTCGAGCCGCTCGCCGGCGCCCTTGCCGCGGGCAATACTGTGGTCATCAAGCCGAGCGCCTATGCTCCGGCATCGAGTGCGGTGCTCAAGCAAATCTGTGAAGAGGCATTTGATCCGCGCCTGGTGACGGTTGTCGAGGGCGGGCGCGCCGAGAACGAAGCGCTGCTCGATGAGTGCTGGGACAAGATCTTCTTTACCGGTAGCGTTCCGGTCGGCAAACTCGTCATGGAGCGCGCAAGTAAAAACCTTACGCCCGTGACGCTTGAGCTGGGCGGAAAGAGCCCCTGCATCGTGGATGCGACGGCAAACTTGAAGGTTGCGGCGCGGCGTATCGCCTTTGGTAAATGGCTCAACGTGGGGCAGACCTGCGTGGCGCCCGACTACCTGCTGGTCGATGCGCGCGTGCACGACGAGCTGCTGGACCTCATCAGGGAAGAGGCCCGCCGTATGTTTGGCGAGCATCCGCTCGATAACGAGGATTACGGGCATATCGTCAACGCCAAGCATTTTGCGCGCGTGCGTGGGCTGATCGATCCCGATAAGGTTGTGCTTGGAGGCACGGCGCGCGAGTCATCGCTCAAGATTGAGCCGACGATTTTGGACGGCGTGACCCCCGATGACGCCGTGATGCAGGAGGAGATTTTCGGCCCCATCTTGCCGGTGCTGACGTTTGAGAGCCTAGACGAGGCCGAGACGTTTATTACGGATCGTCCGACGCCGCTGGCTCTGTATATCTTTAGCCAGGATCGCGCAGTTCAGCAGCGCTTTGTGCGTTACGTGCCCTTTGGCGGCGGCTGCGTCAACGACACGATTATGCACTTGGCTACGAGCCATATGGGCTTTGGTGGCATGGGTGCGAGCGGTATGGGGCAGTACCATGGACGCGAGAGCTTCGATACGTTTAGCCACAAGAAGAGCATCGTGAACAAGGCAACGTGGCTGGACGTGCCATTCCGCTATGCTCCTTACGCAAGCTGGAAGCACAAGTTCGTGCGCATGTTTGTGCATTAGAAAAGGGCGCAGGTAATACGAACAAGTGTTCCTATTACCTGCATTTTGCGTTAGACTACTGTTATGGAGCACGGATGGGCCAACTCCCTTTAGAAGGGATTTGGTATGAACGTAAGC
>DBGBJN010000049.1:0-2238 GCA_048449885.1 Collinsella sp. | reverse complement strand
CAATAACGAACAAATTGTATCAGACTCGCGCGCGTCAGAAATGAACGCCCGCACAGCTCCAATCATCACTTTTTTGAGAAAAATACCCCCTGCTTTAGTGGGGTGTAGTGATAATCTCGCCTGTTCGCGCTACAGTTTGTCGGAAATACCTCGATGTTAGGAACCAAATGATCACTTCCGAGCTTTTCGGCACCGCGCCGTGCGGTACCCCCGTTCATCGTTACACCCTCAACGGGCCCGAGATCTGCGTTCGCATTATGGACTATGGCGCCACCGTGCTTGGTATCGACGTGCCCGACATTCCCGGCAACGTGCGCGATGTGGTGCTGGGCTTCGATAAGTTCGAGGATTACTTTGACAACCCCGCCTGCTTTGGCGCGACCATCGGGCCTGTGGCCAACCGCACCGCGGGCGCCACGATCACCATCGACGGTACGGACTGGCATATGCCGGCCAACGAAGGCGCCAACAACCTGCACAGCGATCTTGAGCACGGTCTGCATAAACGCGTGTGGGACGTTGAGCTCGACGAGGCCCATAACGCCGTGCGCATGACCACCTCGCTTGAGGATGGCGAACTGGGCCTTCCCGGCAACCGCTCCTTGACGGCCGTGTTTACCGTTACACGCACCGGCGTCTTTCGCATCGAGTATGGCTGCGAGAGCGACCGCGCCACCTACGTGTCCATGACCAACCACACGTACTTTAACCTTGCCGGCCATAACGCCGGCATGGACTGCGAGCACTTCTTTGTTGCCAACGCTGCCCACTACCTGCCCATCAACGAGCAGAATATCCCCACCGGCGAGATCGCTCCGGTCGAGGGCACGCCGTTTGACTTCCGTGAGCTGCGCCCCGTCGCGCCTGGCATGGAGGCCGACGATCCCCAGATTAAGCAGGCACGCGGCTACGACCACTGCCTGTGCATCGATGGCTATCAGTACGGCCGTAATCTGCGCCGCGCCCTGCATGTCGAGGAGATGTGGACCGGCCGCGAGCTGGACTACTACACCACCGCCCCGGGCGTGCAGCTCTACACTGGCAATTGGCTGGGCGACGAGCACGCCAAGGACGATGCCAACTATAGCTGGGGCGCCGGCTTTGCCCTCGAGGCAGAGATGTACCCCGACACGCCGCACCAGCCGCTGTTCCCGCAGGGCATTGTGGGCCCGGGTCACCCATACAGCAATGTGATCGAATACCACTTTATGAGGCACTAGGCCCACACCGCGACATATTGCACAGCAACGCCCGCCGGCACCACCGCCGACGGGCGTTTTTTCATCTTTTGGGCTCAATTTCGCTGTGACTGTATGAGTGACATATCAAAACTATGCCCATTTACTACGTTTAGCCCGGGATGCTCGACCATGCACCGGTTTTTGCTAAATTCGCGAGCCGCCTACCTGCGGTTTTGTTTTTCTCAAATTCGACATGCTCGGCGATAGCCGATCAAACGTAGTAAATGGGCATTGTTTTTGACAGGCAGCATCGCACGCGTCCCTCGCAAGGGCAAAATGATTCGTTTTTCTCCGTCCCCAAGGGATCAGTTGAACAGATTGCCGATGGGGTCGGGATTGGAGCTGGGGAGATAGCGGATTTCTAGTTCTATGCCGAGCTTTTGCAGCTCTTTGAAGGCGGCGACATCTTCGCCGTCTACGGCGACTGCGGGCGTTATGGGGTGCTTGCCCTCCCCTGCCTGCATATGGCCAATGCTGATCTTGGTGATCGGCACGCCACCCTTAACCAGCGCGAGTGCATCGGCGGGTGAGGCCACCATGATCAGAATCAATTGGCGCGGCGTTGCGGTATGAATGATGTCGATGGCCCTTTGCACCGAGAAAAACCGTGTCCACACGCCCTCGGGCACCGCGACCCTCATAGGCGCCCACTTGCGCGAATCCGCCGCAATCTCGTCGTTAACGATCAGGACGAGGTTGGAACCAACCGCCTCATTCCACAGCTCAACGTCTTGCCCGTAAATAAACCGATCATCGATGCGCGTGAGAAGAATCTTGGGTTGAATCATCACTGCCCCATTCTGCTTGAGACCCGTAAGAGCAAGACATCACGTCTCCAATATTAGTGCATTTAAAGGGTTGATTTCCGATCTCAGCCGAACACATTGAGCTGATGGCTCGCTCCCGCAGTTAGCCGAACGCCCCCGCGGCCCCTCCTGGGGTCCGGGGGCGCCGTTTTCCCAGTTGAAGGAACGGTGGAGATGTGTTTCGATGGGTC
>DBGBJN010000048.1:0-6117 GCA_048449885.1 Collinsella sp. | reverse complement strand
CGACGTGCGCCGCATTGCCGCCGAACAGGGCTTCATCAACGCCAAAAAGGCCGAAAGCGAGGATATCTGCTTTATTCCAGACGGTGACTACGCGGGCTATATCGAGCGCCGCTGCGGACATCCCGCTGCACCGGGCGACATCGTATGGCGCGACGGCAGCGTGGTCGGACGCCATAACGGCGCGCTGCGCTATACCATAGGCCAGCGCAAGGGCCTGGGCGTCGCGATGGCGCACCCCGTATACGTAACGGGCGTCGATGCCGCCAACAACATTGTGCATCTGGGCGAGGCCGAGGACCTAACGGCCACAGCGCTCACGGCCAACGACTGGATTTGGAGTGCCCCTGCCGACCGCATGGAGGCAGAGCTCACGTCCGGCGGCATTCGCGTGGGCGCCAAGTACCGCTACCGTCAGAAAGACCAGGCAGCGACCCTTACGCGCGGCGAAGACGGGCAAATGCTGCTAACTTTTGACGACCCGCAGCGCGCCATCGCCCCCGGCCAAGCCGTTGTAGTCTATCGCGACGACATCGTCCTCGGCGGCGGCACGGTGACCGGCGCGCTTAAGTAGCCGCGGGTTTATCGCTGCACGTGTCGAAGCGCCTCAACAGCGGCACTAACCTCGATTACGCGACGCTCGAGGCCGCGGCAAATGGCCTCGAGTCGGCTCTCCGCCGTGGCCCATTTGCTCTGCGAAAGAATCTTTATCGCCTCATCAACAAATCCGTTGAGCCGCGATGGATCGAACCAATCGAGCGAGTCCGCAAGCGCCAGCTGGACGGAAGGGTCGGGCCCAAACGGCTTAGCGGAAAACCCAAACTCCCCAGCTGCGAGCACGGCAGTTGGTACGTTGTACCACAGGCAGTTGCCGCTATCGAACAGCGGAGCAGGCCTTATCTCCAGGGTATCGACATTGCGGATGATGCCGAAGTTTCGCCAATGGCGGTCGCTGTTGGCCAAAAGGGCATCGCAGACAATCATCTGCGACATAGACCTTCTCACGGCAGCCTCGTCTGCTCCATGCTTGCCGAGGTAGCGGCAGTACCGGTCGTACGTCGAGCTTCCTCGCTGGCCGCCAAGGGCGTTCTTAACGTAAACAGCCGGAACATATTCCTCGCGGCCGTCTAGAAAGTCGTCGCACAGACACACAGGGCCATCGAACATCCGCTCAACCGTATAAGGAACAAACTCGCCCTCCGACAGCAAGCGACGATGCAGAGCCGTTGCAACCGCCTCGTTAAAGGGACGCTGATCGTCCACCCCGCAGCCTTTAGCCAAAACGCGAATGCCGTTTCGGATCATCCACGATTTAGGGAGCTCGCCCTCGGACGTGTTATCCGGATTTTTAAGACCGATGCCTTCCAGCCAACCCGAACGCTCTTCGGGCGCCGATCGCTCAAAATCATTCTCGAAGTAATTGAGGTTTCGCCATTCGAGCCCGTCGCATTCTACCGGTCGCAGCCAATAACAATCCGAAAGCGAGAGGCCCAGGCACTGAACCGGCACCTCAACGCAGTTGACAATCCCCAGCTCGCGGTAACGCGAGATAAGCCCAGGGCGAACATCGGGTACCGACCGATGGCCCCACCACACGTTGAGCTCCCGTTTATTCACCGTTGGAGAAGAGCTCGAGCACGTGCCAAACGGCATTCGTTGCGCATCGAGGACCTCGGCGATTTCGAAGGGAAACTCGCGCGTCGGATCAAATGAGACATGCGCGACCTCATGGTCGGCCGACATCAGCGTAAACTTGCGTCCCACATCGGCCGCAGGACGGCGCCCTCGTTTGCGGACCTTTTGATAGGCGATCGCAGAATTGTACTCGACCATCTTCCGTCCGCCCACAATATCGCACGCGAGCGTTCCCGATGCGGCAAGTTGAGATATGCGGGCTTTCGTAACGCCCAGCAGGCAGGCAGCATCACCCATAGATAAGTACTCAGATGCATTCATATGCCGCATCACCTCGTTAAGTATTCCAAACGTTAAGTTAATTAGTTACATACAGTATAATACTAAACAGAATGAAGCGAAAAAAGGCCCGAGAAATCGGGCCTTAGCGATTGGTCAGCCGAGTCGCAAGCTGCTCCCCTAGCGCTGAACGTAGGCGCGAACCAGCTCATAGGTATTGCGCACGCCGTCCATGTGACTGCGCTCGTAGTTGTGGCTCGCGTACACGCCGGGGCCGATCAGACCATGACGAATGTCGTAGCCGGCAGAGAGCGTGGCCTCGACGTCCGAGCCGTAATGCGGGTACACGTCGATGGCATAATCGAGCTCAAGCTCGCGCGCGATATTGGACAGCGTGGTCACCAGATCGTAGTTGTACGGACCGCCCGAATCCTTGGCGCAAATCGAAACCATGCGCTCGGTGCAGCCCAGGTCGTCGCCCACGCAGCCCATGTCCACGCTGATCATCTCGCGCGTGTCGGCCGGCACAAAGGCACCGCCGTGGCCGACCTCCTCGTACACCGTAAAGAGCAGCGAAACCTTGCGCGAAAGGGTCAACTCGCCGTCGGCGACAGCGCGGGCCAAACCCAGCAGAATCGACGCGGACAGCTTGTCGTCAAGGAAGCGACTCTTGATGTAGCCGCTCTCCGTCACCGTGGTGCGCGGGTCCATAGCGATGATGTCGCCGGTCTGAATACCCAGCTCGAGCACATCGTCCTTGCTGTCAACGTTCTCGTCGAGCAGGATTTCCATGTTCTTCTCGATGGTCTTGACCGGCTCATCGGCCACATGCGCCGAAGGCTCGGTATTGAGGACCACGCCCGTAAAGACTTTGCCATCGCGCGTATAAACGGTGCAGTTCTCGCCATCGGCCGTAGACCACTGGTGCCCACCGAGCGTCGTGGGACGCAGGCGGCCATTGTCCTTAATGGAGCGCACCATGGCGCCCAGGGTATCGACATGGCTCGCCAACACGAGCGGCTCGCCCTCGCCACCAAGTTCAACGAGCACATTGCCCTTGTTAGAACGCTCGGGCCCAAAGCCCATATCGCGCAACGTTTCCATCAGATAATCAGTCGCCGCACGGGTATAGCCCGTCGGCGAAGCGATAGAAGTCAGCGTCTTAAGCTGTCCCGCGATATAGGAGAGCGTCTCCTCTAGAGAAGCATCGATTACAGAAGCCATGTGCATCCTTCCAAGCAAAACTAAGACCGAGTCCCGATTTTAACCGTTCTACACGCGCAAGGCTCTGGGAGCCGAGCCACCTCCAGACGTCCTCCCGCCGATTTTACGCACGCGCACGGCTTACAATCCCAATCTTGCATAAATCCTATCGGTATCTGCATAGAAATGAGGAATCTTTTTGCTTCGTCTCAGGGTACCCCACCTTGGGCCGTGCAAAAAACGGAGTATTCAGCACCGTGGGCCCCAACGACCCCATCGCGAACGACAAAACGACGCGGTTACAGCAGTGTTGCAGGTCGTCGCAAACCAAAAACGCGGCGACAGCCCCCTCCACTCATCGATAGCCCGCCCACAATGGCTGTCGATGGGCGCCTGCGGGCCACTACGGGCCATTCAAAACGTTATGCATTTTTCAGAGCCTGCTGAATACTCCCAAAAATGCACGCTGGGAAGTGCACCACCTATCCGCAGCGGGCAGTATGCCTTGGTTTTGCCCGTTTCGGGACATCGACGCAGCACAAAAAGCCCCGCCGCGCGTAGCGCGGCGGGGCCAGCGGCAAGTCAAAAAGCGACCGCACGCCTACAGGCGAAAGAACACCAAACGAGGCTAGGCAGCCGGGCAGATCTTCTTGAAGAGCTCGATGACGTCGTCGAGCGTCGCCTCGCGCGGGTTACCCGGGAAGCAGGCGTCGGCCATGGCGTCCTTGGCCAGGACCTCGATCTCGTCAGCCTTCATAGCCTCGCAGACGTGCGGGATGTTCACGTCGGCGGAAAGCTGCTTGACGGCGGCGATGGCGGCGTCGGCGGCCTCGTCAGTGCTCATGCCCGTGGTGTCAACGCCCATGGCGACGGCGACCTTGGCCAGGCGCTCGGCGCAAACCGGCTTGTTGAACTCCATGGCAATCGGCAGCAGCATGGCGCAGGCGACGCCGTGCGGGGTGTCGTAGTGAGCGGACAGGGTGTGAGCCATGGCGTGGTCGATGCCCAGGCCAACGTTGGAGAAGCCCATGCCGGCGACATACTGGCCAAGAGCCATGCCCTCGCGGCCGGAGCCGGGCTGACCGGACTTGGCCTCGGCGACGGAGTCGCGCAAGTTCTCGCTGATCAGCTTAATGGCCTCAAAGTGGAACATATCGGAGAGCTCCCAAGCGCCCTTGGTGGTGTAGCCCTCGATGGCGTGGGTCAGAGCGTCCATGCCAGTGGAAGCGGTCAGGCCGGCGGGCATGGAAGCCATCATGTCGGGGTCGACGACGGCGACCTCGGGGGCGTCGTTGGTGTCGACGCACACGAACTTGCGGACCTTCTCGGGGTCGGTGATGACGTAGTTGATGGTCACCTCAGCAGCGGTACCGGCGGTCGTCGGCACAGCGATGGTGAACACGGCGTGGTTCTTAGTCGGAGCAACGCCCTCGAGGCTGCGGACATCGGCAAACTCGGGGTTGTTGATGATGATGCCGATGGCCTTAGCGGTGTCCATGGAGGAGCCGCCACCGATGGTCACGATAGCGTCAGCCTCGGCGGCCTTAAAGGCCTCGACGCCGTCCTTGACGTTCTGGATAGTGGGGTTGGGCTTGATCTCGGAGTAGAGGCTCCAAGCGATGCCGGCAGCGTCGAGCTCGTCGGTCACTTTAGCGGTAACGCCAAACTTGACCAGATCGGGGTCGGAGCAGACGAAGATCTTCTTGTAGCCGCGACGCTGGAGCTCGCCGGGGATCTCCTTGATGGCGCCGGAACCATGATAAGAGATGGTATTGAGAACGAAACGATTAGCCATTGATAGCCTCCCATCGTGTGCGAGGCACCCATTACGCCCCGCGCTATAAGTCCCATCCTAACGCTTTTGAAACAAAAAACGCGTGAGAACATCAAAAGTGTTAAAGCGTTTCAACAGATGATGAAAAATATTGCGGCAAAGGAACAGCCCCTTTGCCGCATTCGGTTACTTTCGGCAGCCCTCTTTCCAAGCCTCGGCCGCAACCTTCCAGCGTAAGCGCAAGTCGCGCTCGCGGTCGATGAACATGATGGCAAACGCGATAAACAGCAGCAAGCTCGCCACGACGATAGCGTGCAGGCCCATGCGCTCAATACACCAGTTGCCCAACACGGCGCCAAACACAAAGGTAAAGATCACGCCAAAGTACAGCAGGCCGTTTTCCAAAAAGCCGCGCCTGTGGGTGATGATGTAATCGTCCACGTTTTGCAGCGCGTTGCGCAAGTTGCCGATGCACATGGTCGTAGCGATGCCGTGACCGTGGATCTTGCGGAAGCTCTCGACCTGCATGCCGCAGGCAAACGAGGTGAGGCAGTTGGCGAGCAGGTTGAAATTGCCGCCCGGGATAAAGCTCACGCCCAGCAAGATGACGGCTTCAAAGAACACCGTCACCTGACGCCAGTGGATCACGCTGCCAAACCGCTCGTGTACCAGATCGGCAAGCATAATACCCACGGCAAACGACACCACTGGGAAGAAGTAGCGCCCCGCAAGTGCCCAGTTGCCCTCCGAGATGCTCACGCCCACGAGCAGGATGTTGCCTGTCTGCGCGTTGGCGAAAACATGGTCGCGCCCAATGTACGAATACACGTCCATAAAGCCACCGGCGAGCGCCAAGATGATGCCCAGCTCAATAGACTCCGATATCTGTTTGGCACGCTGCATCGTCGTGCATCCTCCTTGTTGACGACTCTCTCGTGCGTTGGCGGAAACATAGCCGCCGTTCATACTGTAACCCATTGACAACATGACGTGCGCGCGAGACGGGTTCTCCAACGCGCAGATACACAGTCTGGAAACAAACAGCGGGCGCGGCGCCGGCACCCGCATCGACACGCCGATCCGCCGGCGGTTGATTTCCGATCTCAGCCGAACACATTGAGCTGATGGCTCGCTCCCGCAGTTAGCCGAACGCCCCCGCGGCCCCTCCTGGGGTCCGGGGGCGCCGTTTTCCCAGTTGAAGGAACGGTGGAGATGTGTTTCGATGGGTC
>DBGBJN010000047.1:0-8233 GCA_048449885.1 Collinsella sp. | reverse complement strand
CTGGGCGTGGGCCTCGATCGCATTCAGCTGGTGAGCTCGGTGTACCTGCTTGCGACATGCGTGGCTATGTTGCCGTTTGGCCGTCTGGGTGACGTGCGCGGCAAGGTGAATGTGTTCCAGCTGGGTGTCATCGTCTTTTCGGTCGGTTCGCTGCTGTGCGGCCTTTCGGCCTCGCTCGAGGTTCTTATCCTGGCACGCATTGTTCAGGGCGTCGGTTGCGCGGCGGCCATGGCTAACAACATGGGTATCATCACCGAGTCGTTTCCGGCGCGCGAACGAGGCCGTGCTATGGGTATTCTCGCGACCTTTGTGGCCCTCGGCATGATGTGTGGCCCCGTGCTCGGCGGCATGCTGGTGGCAAGCTTTCCTTGGGAGAGCATCTTCCTCATCAACCTGCCCATTGGCGTCATCTCGTTTATCGTGGGGCTCTACACGCTGCCGCATGTAAAGCCGGAGGCCGGCGAGCGCCCCATGTCGCTGGCGGAGGCCGCGCGTCGCTGCTTTGCAAATTCGGCCTTCACCATCAACCTTGCCTGCATGCTCATCGTGTTCGTTGGTATTGGCGCATCCGAGTTTATCCTGCCGTTCTATTTTCAGGACGCCCACGGCTTTGGTTCCGACATTTCCGGATTGCTGTTTTTGGCGCTGCCGATGGTGAATGCCTTTATCGGCCCGCTTTCGGGTGCGGTTTCGGACCGTGTTGGCTGCGAGGGTCCCACGGCGGTCGGCCTGGGCGTGTACGTGTGCGGGCTCTTTGCGGTAAGTACGCTCGACGAGCACTCTTCCATCCCTGTGATTGTGTGCTGTGCCGCGTTTATGTCGTGCGGTACGTCGATTTTCCAGAGCCCCAACAACTCGCTGTATATGGGCTCGGCTCCGCGCGAAGCGCTCGGCTTTGCGGGCAGCCTGGGTAGTTTGGCACGCTACGCCGGCATGGCGCTCGGCATTACGGCGGCGTCGCATATCCTGTATGGGCAGATGAGCGTGGCAATGGGCGAGGCCGTGACCAGTTTTGTTACAGGTCGTCCGGACGTATTCCTATTCGGCTTTCGCTCGGTGTTCTACGTACTCATGGCTGTGGCCGCCGTGGGCTTTGCGCTTGCCATGGTGCGTTTGGTGAAGATGCGCGCCCGCCATTAGCATGTTGGGAGGCTGTCTGCCACGATTCGCGCCGTCCCAAAAAGACTGGTTTGTGGTGCGATGTGGCTTGTGGGGCGGGCGGGGGTCGGTCCGTGGTAGACTATCGAACAACGTTTATTAATCGCGCGGTATCGTTGCCGCGAGAAGGGGTTGCGCCATGCAGGAGCTTGAGGATCGTATTCGCCATGACGGCATCGTAAAGGCCGGTAACGTCCTTAAGGTTGATGCCTTCCTCAACCACCAGTGCGACGTTGAGCTGTTCGACCACATGGGCGCCGAATGGGCCCGTCTGTTCGAGGGTGTCGAGATCAACAAGATCCTGACGATTGAGGCTTCGGGTATTGGTATGGCCTGCATCGCAGCTCAGCATTTTGGCGGCGTGCCGGTGGTCTTTGCAAAGAAGGCCCAGTCCATCAACCTTGACGGCGAGCAGTATGCCACGACCATCTACTCCTTTACCAAGCAGAAGGAGTACCCGGTCATTGTCGGCAAGCGCTTTCTGTCCGAGGGCGATAAGGTCCTGATTATCGACGACTTCCTGGCCAACGGCTGCGCGCTTGAGGGCCTTATTAAGATCTGCGAGGCTGCGGGCGCCGAAGTTGCCGGCATTGGCATTGCCGTTGAGAAGGGCTTCCAGGGCGGCGGCGATAAGCTCCGTAAGCGCGGCTTCCGCGTTGAGAGCTTGGCCCGTATCGCCGATATGGACTGCGAGAACGGCGAGATCACCTTCGCCTAAGCGCGCAACATAAGCGATTGGTATGCGATGTGACAAAGGGACTGTCCCTTTGTCACATTTTTTGTATGAGGGGAGGTGTTGATATGGACGAGAACAAGATGGGCTGGCGCGAGTATGCGCGCTTTGCCGAGATGTCGGTTGAGGAGCTGGCGCGCGATTGCGAGGTACAGGTGTTTCGCGCGACGGGTCCGGGTGGGCAGGGCGTGAACACGACGGACTCTGCGGTGCGCATGAAACATGGGCCCACGGGGATTGTCGTGACGGCGCGTGAGAGCCGCAGCCAGTTTCAGAATCGCGCGAGCTGCCTGCGTAAGCTGCGCGCTGAGCTTGAGCGTCGCGGGCGTCCACCGCGTCGACGCGTAAAGACCAAGGTGCCTCAGCGCTCTCGCCAGCGCAGGCTTAATGACAAGCACTTCAACGCCATTAAAAAGGCCAACCGTCGCAAGCCGGGCGGGGAGGAATAGCCTCCTCGTAAGTTGCGGTGAAATAGGGACTGTTTATGCAGCTAAAGCCGTAAGACAGTCCCTATTTCACCGCAACTTAGGTGGGGTTAGCGGGTGGGGTGCCAGACCTCGAGGGCGCCGGCGAGGATGTCGACCTCGATGCGTGAGGCGACAACGGGCTCGCCGTCGGCCTGGATGGGGTAGTCGGGCTCCTCCAAGGTGAGCGCGGCATGGCGGCATCGGCGCATGCGAACCGGTGGCAACTTGGTATGGTGGCCGTCCTTAGCCGAAAGAAACATAGGCAGGGCAACCGCGCGAGGGACGGGGCCGCAGGCGTAGCAGACGTCGAGCATGCCGTCGCAGGGGTCGGCATCGGGGCAGATACGATAGCCCGAGCCATACGTGGGGCCCAGCTGAATCGCCATGATGATCGCCCTCACGCGCTCGGCGGGCGCGTCGTCAAAGCTGGCTGTCATGGGGTAATTGCGATAGCGTAGGCCAAACTGCTCAAGTCCCGAGAGAGTGTAGAGCGGAGTGCCGGCGAGACCCGTCTTTTTGCGCAGCTCGGTGGTGCCCAGGCCGATGGCGGCATCGATGCCGATCGAAAGCGTCTGGTCGTAGTACTCAACGGAAGCCTCGCCGCTACCGCTTGCGGGGTTCCATGAGCGAATGCGCCCGATGTCCTGACGCTGCAGCTCGCAGGAGAGCAGCGCGCCAAAATCCTTACCGGAGAAATCGTCGATGCCGAGTGTTTGGGCAAAATCGTTGCCGGAGCCCACGGGTAGGATGGCGAGAGCGGGGCGGACCGCCTCATCCTGCGTCATAAGCCCGTTGACGACCTCGTGAATCACGCCGTCGCCGCCAAGGGCGATAACGGTGCGATAGCCCTGAGCCTGTGCGGCAAGCTCCTTGGCGTGTCCCATGCGCTCGGTTAGCACCAGGTCAAACTGGGATGCGCGTGCAGTCATGTCCATAAAGCGTTGCAGGCGCTCGGCAACTTCGCGCGCCGCACCCAACTGGGCGGCTGGGTTGGCGATGATGAGCGTGAGGCCAAAATCAGTTGCGTGCATGGGGCGACTCCCGGCGTATGACGTGACGGTGCGGTCGCGCTCAGGTCGAATTGCCCCCGATTGTGGCTGCACGTCGAATACTTACGTCTACTCTATCAGGTCGTTGTGGCGCTCGATAGCATCCGCTACCGTACCGCCCTCATCTACAATAAGCGAACGGCGCTTGGGCGAGATAATGCGCTGGGCGGGGTACACGCCGCGGTGTCCGGCGGTTAGGTAGCTGATAAAGGCCACGATGACAAAGAACCCGGCAGCCGTGCCGTGGAACAGGTCGATGGCCATCATACAGGTGGTGATAGGCACGTTAAGGCCGGCGCAGAACACGCCGAGCATGCCCAGCGCTGCCAGAAAGCTGGGATCGATTCCGACGAGGCAACCTATCCAGCCGCCGAGCGCCGCACCGATGCCAAACAGGGGCGTGACCTCGCCGCCTTGGAAGCCCGCGCCCAGGGTAAGCGCTGTGACGACCAACTTGATGGCTGCGTCCGCCAGGGTGGTGTTGCCGGCAAATCCGGCGCCGGAAAGCCACGTGGAAAGGCCGGCGTAGTTCCAGGCGTCGAGGAGGGCATAGGCGGCCAAAACCACGAGTGCGCCGATGAGTGCGCGAACGAGGTAATTGGTGATAAAGCGACCGTAGAGGCTCTTGACGGTTCGAACCGACCAGGCAAAGAGGCGTGCCGTCAGACCGAAGATAATTGCGCTGATAACAACGATGACGACCGTTTTGGGCGTCATAGCGGGAACGCTGGCGATAACATTCGCCTCGTACTCGGTTCCCAAGGCAAGCGACGAAAAGTAGCCGGTAAACGAGGCGACCAGGCAGTAGATGCCCGCGGTGTAGTCGATTTTGCCGATAAAGCACATCTCCATGCCAAAGAAAGCTCCGGCAAGGGGCGAGCCGAATACGGCGCCAAAGGCCGACGAGATGCCGGCGAGCATGAGGTCGTGGTGGTCATGCTTTTTGAGGTGGGCGAGGCTCGAGATGTTGCTGGCGATGGTGCCGCCAATCTGCACCGCAGCCCCCTCGCGACCGGCCGATCCGCCGGTGAGGTGCGTGAGCGTGGAGCAGACGAAGGTGAGAACGGCCATGCGCATATGGATAAGGCGTGTGCCCAGGGCGGAGTCGATGACCAGATTGTTACCTCGTTTGGCGGCAAGGCCGTGGTTTTTGTACACCCATGCGGTGGCAACGCCCGCAACGGGAAGCAACGCGTAAATCCACACGTGGTGCTCGCGATAATCGGTCGCGATATTCAGCGAGGCCAAAAATGCCCAAGCGGCAACACCCATGGCGAGCGAGACGATGACGACGAGTGCGAGCAACTTGGCGCTCGCGAGTAGGTTGCGGACGTTGCGGCGCGTGTCGGCAGCCAAGAGATGCTCGGAGCGGGTGAGCTGATGCCTGCCTGCCATGATGACGTCGTTCAGGGAGAAAAAACCGCCATCGTCGAGCGGCTGGGGATGATCCTGCGCTTCGTTTGCGCTTTCGGGTTTGTCGTTATGAGCCATACGTTCCTCTTTTAGGTTGCAACGCAAGCATTATAAAACGCGGTAAACGCGACGAGCCGGTGGGTTGGTTTCCATTCTGTTTCGCGGCCTGCAACCGACAGGTGTATTTGCGGGTTCAGGCCGAGTCGCGGCCATGCGTCGGGGGATTATACTGAGGCAAGCATAAAGAATCGGCGTCCTTGTTGTGCGCCGTGGCATTAAGAGGTGCATATGGCAGAGAAACTCATTCCGCTGGAGGACGCGCAGTCGATTGTCCTGTCGCACGTTGCTCCGACCGATCTCGTCGAGATTCCCGTGTGGCAGGCGGCTGGTTTTCCCTTGGCCGAGGATGCGGTGGCCGATATCGACATTTCGCCGTTTGCCAACAGCGCTATGGACGGGTATGCCGTGCGCGCAGCCGATCTTGCTGCGGCCACCGGTGACACTCCGGTGACGCTCTCCGTCGTAGGACATGAGGCAGCGGGCCATGTCTTTGAGGGCGTGGTCGGCGCGGGCGAGACGGTCCGCATTATGACAGGCGCGCCAGTACCCGAAGGTGCCGATGCCGTGGTGAAGTACGAGATCGTCGACGTACTCGATGGCGATGGCAACGAGGGCTCGCACGTTCGCTTCTCGGCGCCTGCCAAGGTAGGGGAGAACGTTCGCTCGGCTGCCGAGGAGGCCCATGCCGGCGATGTTGTGATGCACGCCGGCGAGGTCGTGGCTCCGGCCGGCGCCGGCTTGCTGGCAAGCGCCGGATACGCGAGCGTGAAGGTGCACGCTGCCCCGCGCGTGGGCATCATTTCGCTGGGCACGGAACTGGTCGCACCGAGTAGGGTACCGGCACGCGGTCAGATTCGCGATTCCAACGCCTCGGCGCTGATGGCCGAGGCGCTCGATGTAGGAGCCGAGCCCGTGTTCTACGGCATCGCTCCCGATGATGAACAGGCGATTGCCGAGCTCGTACATCGTGCCGTGCAGGAGTGCGATTTTGTCATTACGAGCGGTGGCGCCTCGGCGGGCGATTACGACTATGTGACGGCGCTGGTCAAGCGCGAGGGCGAGGTTCTGTTCGATCGGATCTCGATGCGTCCCGGCAAGGCCATTACGTTTGGCTTGCTCGGGGGTAAGCCTTACCTGGGGCTTTCAGGCAATCCGGCCGCGGCGTATGTGGGCTTCGAGATGCTCGCCCGCCCGGCGATTCGTAAGATGCGCGGCTTTGCCGAGGGCGCGCGTCCCGTGCAGCAGGCGACGCTCACGCACGGTGTGAAAAAGCGCCAGGACCGACGCTTCTTCGATCGCGCCACGGTTTTGCGCGACCCCGAGACCGGTGAGCTGTTGGTGACCGAGGCCAAGACGCAGAATTCGGCGCTGCTCGGCACGATGCAGCGGGCCAACTGCCTGCTGCGTATTGACGAAGGACCGTGCGAGCTCAAGGCGGGAGATGTCGTGGACGTCGTGCGTGTCGACCTGCCTGAGGGAACGGTGCTATAGGAGGATCGCTATGGAGTTGAAGATTTCGATTGTGACGTGCTCGGATACGCGCGATCTTGCCCAGGACGAGGCTGGAGCCGCACTCGAGGAACTTATCGAGGCGCAGGGCTGGACGGTCGCCTCACATGTGGTCGTGCGCGATGACGTCAGCGAGATTGGTGATGCCATTGTGGAAGCCGCCGATGAGTGCCACGCCAATGTCGTGCTCACCTGCGGCGGCACGGGGCTTTCGATGCGCGATGTGACGCCCGAGGCGACGCGTGCCGTCTGCGACCGCGATGTGCCGGGTATTGCAGAGGCAATTCGTGCGTACTCGATGACCAAGACGCGCCGCGCTATGCTCTCGCGTGCTATTTGCATGCAACGAGGTCATACACTTGTCGTAAACTTTCCCGGTTCCACGAAGGCCGCCCGCGAAAGCTGGGAGGCCATAGCGGACCAGCTGGAGCACGCGGCTCAGATGACAGCGGGCGGCGGACATACCAACTAAGCTATTTACCTGCGGTGGGGCGACCTTATCGGTCGCTCCGCTTTTGTTTTCCGCCGAATCGACGCCGAGGTGTACGGTAACTCGAAACTATATTCTCTAGCGAGAATAATTTCTCACTACCATTATTCGCACGGAAGTATAATCTGATTGCAGATTAAAGCCTGCGGCGGGGTGCCCGGGCATAGCGTTCGAAAGGGTTGAACATGTTCGATATGGTTTCTCGCCGCGGATTCGTCTCGCTCTCTGCTGCCGTCGCTGCCGGCCTTGGTCTTGCCGGCTGCTCGGACAACAAGACGTCCGAGCCGGCCGGATCCGATGCCGGCTCCGCCAAGGCCTCTTCCAAGAAGGAAACCGTCGAACTGCAGGTCTTTGCCGCCAACTCCCTCGAGAAGGCCCTTCCCGAGGTCCAGGAGCTCTACACCGACCAGACCGGCACCACCTTCGCCGACACGCAGTTCAAAGCGTCCGGCGACCTTGTCGAGCAGATGCGCGCCGGTGCCGCCGTCGACGTGCTCATCACCGCTTCCAAGGGCACCATGGATGACGCTGAGACCGCCGAACTCGTCGACGCCGACACGCGTGAGGACATGTTCGTCAACGACCTCGTGATCATTCGCGCCGAGGGCTCCGACGCCAAGGTCGAGGCCATCGCCGACGTCGCGAACCTGGACGGCAAGATTGCCATTGGCGACGCCAAGACCGTTCCCGCCGGCAAGTATGCCAACCAGGCCCTGGCCTCCGTGGGCCTCTACACCGGCACCGAGGGCGACGATGGCGAGTATGCGCCCGAACTCGCCGACAAGGTGGCCCTGGCCGATAAGGTCGGCACCGCTGCCGCCTACGTCTCTACGGGCGACTGCGTGGCCGGTTTTGTCTACAGCTCCGATATCTTCCGCTACGACGGCATCGAGGAGGCCTTCGTGTGCCCCGAGGATTCGCACAAGCCCATCGTGTATCCGGGTGCCGTTGCCGAGAGCTCCGAGCATGCCGACGAGGCCAAGGCGTTCATCGACTTCTGTCTGACCAACAAGAAGGCTCAGAAGATTTGGGCTAAGTACGGCTTTGAGCTTTCCGCGTAGTGCGGCTTGGCGCGATAATTCCATCGTTTTGTGTTTCACTCCGTCCTTGTATTCGCTTGGAGCTTTTCGTGCTTAATAGATTCCGCATGCTTGTCACCTGTGCTTTGACCTTTGCGCTTTGCTGGGTGCCGGGATTTGCGTTTGCTGGGGATGCTGAGGACGGGGCCCAGGTTGCTGCGACCGCTCATGGGCTTTCCTATGGGATCGAGGGTTTTGAGCGGCTGGCCAAGGGGACCGCTCGTGCCATGGAGGGCCAGCCTGAGGGCTACCGGTTTCCCGTTGACGAGGACGTG
>DBGBJN010000046.1:0-2910 GCA_048449885.1 Collinsella sp. | reverse complement strand
CTGGTGAGCGCATTCTCACGGTGGAGCGATAGGAGCTCTTGCGGGTATGGCTTGTCCGCAGGTTTATAAGTCCCGAAGAGCTCTTATCGCCCCGCCAGGATGGCGATGCGGGGCAACACCTATACTCGCAGGACGGCGCTTTCTGCCCTATAGTGTTTGGTGAGCAATATCGTTCAATTTTGAAACACTCGGTCGTGCGACCGCCGGCGGTTGCACGTCGCTGCAGACAGGGGCAAATCATGGATAGCGATGCCAAGCTGAACATCTTGACCGAGGCCCTGGCTGCTGCCGGGGCCTCGGCATTGGCAATCGATGCGCGTGGGGACGTCGCGATCTCGACCATGAATGACGCGGCGCTTGAGCGGGATGTGGCGGCTTTTGTAGCTGAGCGCCTCGACCGTATAGGAGACGGCGCGCGTCTGGTTATGGGGCGTGCGGGTGCGCGCCTGAGCCTGACCGTTCGCCCCACCGACAAAGAGGGCAGGGGGCTTTGGGTCGTCGTGGTCCGCGAGGTGCGCGGTGCCGCGGCGCATGCGGGCATCGAGTGGCTCAACGCCGACGAAGTTGAGGCCCGCTACGAATCGAGCGCGTACGGCATCGTTGAGGGGGCGGCCTCGGTGGCTGCGCCGGTTGCAGAGAGTTACGCGCGCGGTGTGCCTCTTATGCTCGAGGGCGACCTGGGAGCGGGCCAGGTCGAGATCGCCAAACGCCTCTATCTGGACGGTCCTTTTGCCGATCAGCCCTTTGTTTCCGTCGCGCTCGATGAACTCACCGATCGCGGTTGGCGCCATGTGCTCAAAAGCCCCGAATCGCCGTTGTTCCAAACGGGGCTGACCCTTTGCATTGAGGGCTGGAACGCGGTTGGCCCCCAGCGCCTCCGCGAGCTGGTCTCCACGATGACCGACACCGCGTTGGCGACGCGCTGCCATGTGGTGCTGACAGCGAATGACATGCCGGGCGGCGGCGAAAGTGATCAAGCCGCCTTTGTGACCGAGCGCTTCGCCTGTGCGGTGAGCGTGGCGCCGGCAATCGCCGAGCAGGGAGCCGCGTCGACGAAGGTCGCGCGCTATTTGGAATATCTTGCTGATGCATTTGGGACGGCAGCGCCCACGCTGTCTGCCACGGCGACGAAGACGCTCGATGCTTACCGCTGGCCGCGCAACTATCTGCAGCTCCGCGAGGTCTCGGAACGACTGTATATATTGGTGGGGGCGGGCACGGTGGACCGCGCTGTGGCGGAGGAAGTGCTCGCCCAAGAGGACGTGATTAAGACCGCAACCTTTGGCGCCCCGACGCTCGAAAGTGACCTGTATATCCTGCGACCGCTGGCCGATACCGAGCGAGATATCGCGCATCTGGTTGTAGACCATCTCCACGGCAACCGAACCCGTGCGGCGGAGGTGCTGGGCATAAGCCGTACAACGCTGTGGCGCTTGCTGAAGGACGATGACCGTTGAGCGAGGCGCTCGTGACCGCGCGCGACGCGTGTGCTACAGTCCAAAGCGTTATTGTTTCGATTCGGTTACGGCGTGCGAGGGCATATGGCTGAGACTTCAAAACCGAGCCGCAGAAGGCGGAGTGCCGCGCCGGTCAACCGACGCACAACATCGGTGACGTGGGGCAAACACGCCTCGGGGTTTGACGGCTCGTTCAAGCGCACTAAATACGGCTATCCTTCGGCAAGCGCCCGCTTGGCCATGCAGGCAGAGTCCTCACTGTGGGGCCGCAAACGCGTGGTGGGCTCAAAGCTCAAGCACGACGGAACGCTCGGTTACATCAGCCGCGGGGCGGCTCGCCGCAGTGGGCTCAATCCGGCTGGTTGGCACCGTTATGTTCCGATCGCGGTCGTCGTTGCAGTGATCGTCATCGCACTCGCCGCGCTCGGCTACGCCGGCGGTGGCGCCAACTTGGACGCAGTGTTTAAATCGCCCGAGCTCGCGCATGCAGGCACAGAAGTTGTCGAGGGCGCTCAGACCCAGACGGGCGTCGTACCCCAGCGCGGTATCGTCGCGGCGGCCTCCACCATCGCCGACGCGCAAAAGGACGAGGACGAACAAGGCAGCGAAGCCGAAACGGCCCAGACGAACGAAACGACGACAACTCAAATATCAACATAGCTTGCCGGCAGAAGGGGACGTTCCTTTTCTGCCGGCAGTTTGGGACACTCCTGCGCTACTTGACGTATACCACGTTGTCGCGGCGCGGCTTTGCCTCGGGTAGCGTGTCCTCGGCATAGCCCAGAATGCAGTGACCGACGCCGCGCAGGCTGCCGTCGGCGGGCAGGCCCCAGCTGGCCAGCAGCTCCAGGCCCTCGGGCGAGTCAAAGACCTCATGCGCGCGGTGAATCCAGCACGAATCGACACCCAGTGCATAGGCGGCGTTGAGCAAGTTGCCCATGGCGAGCGAGCCGTCTTCCAGATGTGTGGGCACGCTGCGGTCAACCAGCACCACCACAACGGTCTTGGCGCCATAGAAGGGGTCGCTGTTGCTGCCCATGACCTGGGCGTTGAGCTTCGAGAGACGCTCGATGGTCGCGGGGTCGGTGACGGCGACAAACGTCACCGGCTGGCGGCCCATGCCGCTCGGTGCATATTGGCCGGCTTCGATAATACGTGCAAGCTTTTCGGCCTCGACGGGACGATCGCTGTATTTGCGGCAGCTGCGGCGGTGAATGAGTGCTTCGATAGTCTCCATGGTGTCTCCTCGCGGTGGCGTTGCAGATGCCCCGTTCATACCCGTCGGGCTTAAACGATAGACGGTCAATTGCCCGGCCAAAAGGATAGATTCCAATTGGGAAAGTAGGTTTGCATAAAAGTACCTTCAGAATGTGACAAACAAATGGGATGGTTAAACGTTTTATCCCGTCTACCCTGCGGTTTTTTACCACTTGCCTAAATGACGAACGCATAA